>JACMLI010000480.1 GCA_014379705.1 Gemmatimonadaceae bacterium | reverse complement strand
TCGGAAAGCCCGTCGAGAGCCCGTCGTGGCGCCCGCCGTGGGCGTCGACGCCCGCCAGGTAGGCCGTGGCATCGTAGGGGCGTCCCTCGTCAGCGGCGTCGGACGGAGGCGGCTCCGCGGCCTCGTCTTCGTTAGGCCAGCGGTCGTCGTTCACGTGGCGCTCCCCGTGGCAAGGCGCCCCGCGAGGGCCTTGAGGTCAGGGCGGGCCGCGCCATTCATGGCGCGCGCGGCCAGGCTGAGCGTACGCTCCCACGCCGCGATCACGCCCGGGCGGTCGCTGCGGGTCATGGCGTCGATCAGTTGCTGGAAGACGATCCGGCTCTGCGGGGGCAGCGTGAGTGATTGCACCCAATGCCGCGTGCCGGCGGAGCGGGCTTGCGACGCGTCCGTGGACTCCGAAAGGACGCTCCAGTCCCACAGCACGCGCGCCGTGACGAAGGTCGCGAGCACCAGTTCACGGTCGCCGCCGAGCGGCAGCCGTTCGGCCAGCGCCACGAGTGCGCGGAAACGGAACGTCGGCGGCGTCAGGGCGTACGGAGGGAGGGCGCTCACGACGGGCAATCTAGGCTCCGTCGGCCACTCGGCAAACGATCGCCTCCCCCACTACATTCGAACACATGCCCCCGCTGCCCAGGATCGGCCTACCACCCAAAGCCGTGCTCTGGGTCGACGACGAGTCCGAGCTGCTGGAACCCCATCGGCTCTTCCTCGCCGGCAAGGGGATCGACGTCACGGTCGCGACCAATGCCGACGACGCGGTGGAGATGATCCGCCGGAAGCCCTACGACCTCCTGCTCCTCGACGAGCAGATGCCGGGCAAGCGGGGCCTCGACGCGTTCCGTGAGGTGCGTGAGCTCGCCCCCACGATGCCGGTGGTGATGATCTCCAAGTCGGAGGATGACGCCACCCTGCGTGAGGCGTTAGGCGCCGACGTGAAGGACTACCTCGTCAAGCCGGTGAGCCCGAGGCAGGTGCTCGCGGTCGTCACCAAGGTCCTCGAAGGCCCGCGCATCCGGCAGCAAGCGGTCGCCCGGGCCTTCGTTGAGCGGTTCCGGGCCATGGAGCTCGAGCGCACTCCCGACACGGATTGGCGCGCGTGGGTCGAGCGCTTCGATGAACTGATGCGCTGGGACGTGGACCTCGCGGCGGCTGGGGAACGCGGACTGTATGACTCGCTGCGTGGGCTCTATCCCGACATGCATCGCGAGTTTTTTGCCTACATGCAAACGGCGTATCCGGAGTGGCTCAAGAACCTCGAAGGGGACCGCCCGCCCCTCTCGATCGACGTGGTCTCGGAGTTTGTGCTCCCCGTCCTGGCGCGCGACACGCGCGTCGTGTTCGTGGTCGTCGACTGCATGCGCCTCGACCAGTGGCGGGTCATCGAGCCCACCGTGGCGGCGCTGTTCGACGTCGAGACGACGCACTACTTCGCGGTGCTGCCGACGGCCACGCCCTACGCTCGCAACTCGCTCTTCAGCGGCCTCTTTCCCGGGGAGATCGCGGCGCGCTTTCCCGACTGGTGGGGGGAACGGGACGACGAGTCGCTCAACGCGCACGAGCGTGAGTTGCTCGAGGCGCAACTGATGGAACTCAAGGTCCAGGCGTCGGTGCGCTACCAGAAGATCTCGACGCCCCTCGACTCCGACGACCTCGAGCGACATATCGCGACCGCGATCGGCCCCGAAGGCATCAGCGCGTTCGTCTTCAACTTCGTGGATCTGTTGACGCACGGTCGCTCGGAGTCGGCGATCCTGTACGAAGTCGCCCGCGACGAGATCGCCCTCCGACAGCTCACGCTCCAGTGGTTCCAGCGCTCGGCGCTCCTCTCGGTGCTCAAGGAGGCCGCGCGGAAGAAGATCACGGTCGTGCTGACGAGCGACCACGGGTCGATTCACTGCACGACGCCGGCCACGGTGTTCGCAAAGCGGGACGCGACGCACAACCTGCGTTACAAGTTCGGTGAGGACCTGCGCGCGGAACGGCCGGAGCAGGCGATGCTGGTGACAAACGAGGACTTGCTGCGACTGCCACGACGCGGGCTGGGGGCGAATACGCTGCTGGCGGTGGGGAACACCTTCTTCGTGTATCCGACGAAGTTGCGGGAGTACCAGAGTCGGTATCGAGGGTCGTTCCTGCATGGAGGGGTGACGCCGGAAGAGTGCATCGTGCCGCTCGCGCTTCTCACTCCGAAGTGAGGAACACAAGAGCGTGAAGCACGAGAAGCGCGAGAAGCACGAGGAGCACGGGAAGCACGGGACATCGCGTGCTTCTCGTGCTCCTCGTGCTACCCGTGCTTCTCGTGCTTCCCGTAGTTAAGGCTCTTCGGTGTACCGTCGCCTGCTGTCCTTTCTCCGGCCTCATGCCTGGCGCATGACCGCCACCGTCGCGTGCAACCTCGTGGCGGCGCTGCTTGATGTCTTCTCGTTCACGTTGCTGATCCCGTTCCTCAGCCAGCTGTTCAACGTTCCCACGCCGGCCAACAGCATCGTCGCGTTCCAGCAGCGCGTCGTTGGCGCGCTCCTGGACAGCGGCGGGGCCGACAAGATGGTGGCGTTGCGGAACATCGTCATCGTCATCCTCGTCAGCGTCACGCTCAAGAACGCGTTCGTCTGGCTGAGCGGGCAATTCGGGGCGTCGGTGCAGGAGTACGTGACGCGGGACCTGCGCAATGCGCTCTACCAGCACCTGCAGCGCCTTCCCCTCGCGTGGTTCACGCGGACGCGAGCCGGCCAGATCCTCGCGCGCGTGCTCACCGACACGCAGCAGACCAAGCAGGTCATCACGGAAGCCGTCACGCGATCGATCCAGAGCACGGCCGTCGTGATCACGACGATCAGCGTGATGTTTGCGATGTCGTGGCGCCTCTCGCTCATGTCGCTCGTGGTCGCACCACTGCTCATCGGGCTGCTGCAGCCCATCTTGCGCAAGCTCCGCAAGGGCCACAAGCGCCTCGGCAACCAGTACGGCGACCTCACGAGCATCGTGCAGGAGGCGGTCAGCGGCGTCCGCCTGGTCAAGTCGTATCGGGGCGAGGCCTACGAGATCGAGCGTTTCCGCGAGGCCAGCGGACGCTACTCCAAAGGCATGGTGCGGATCAACCGGCTCGCCTTCATGGCGCAGCCGATCACCGAGACCGTCGCGACGGGCATTGCGATGGTGATCCTCTGGTTCGGGGCGCGCGAGGTGCTCGACGCCGGGACGCTCACGGGCGCCGAGCTGATCACGTTCCTCGCCCTCGTGATGCGCATGCTGCAGCCCCTCAAGCAGCTGTCGCAGATCCCGGCCGTGGCCCAGCAGTCCCTCGCGGCTGCCGAGCGTTTGTTCGAGGTGATGGACCAGCCGGGGGAGGTCGATCGGGGGACCAGGCTCGTCGCGACCCTCCAGCGCGACATTGTGTTCGACCACGTCCAGTTCGCCTACGACGACGAAGCGGTGCTGCGCGACATCTCGCTCACGGCGAGGCGGGGCGAGGTCATGGCGCTCGTCGGGGCCAGCGGGGCAGGGAAGAGCACCCTGGTCGACCTCATCCCCCGTTTCTACCAGCCCACGGGGGGGCGCATCCTCGTCGATGGCGTCGATACCAGCGAGATCGCCCTCGCGTCCCTGCGGTCGCTCACGGGCGTCGTGTCGCAGGACACCGTGCTGTTCAACGATACCGTGCGCAACAACATCGCGTATGCCGCCCCGGGACGGTACACGGCCCAGCAGGTCGAGGCGGCGGCGCGGGCGGCGAATGCGCATGACTTCATCGACGAACTCCCGCAGAAGTACGAGACGATCCTCGGCGAGCGTGGGACGCGCCTTTCCGGCGGGCAGCGCCAGCGCCTTGCGATTGCGCGCGCCCTGCTCACCGATCCCCCGATCCTCATCCTGGACGAAGCGACGTCGGCGCTCGACACCGAATCGGAACGCCTCGTGCAGGAAGCGATCGACCGGTTGCTGGCCGGACGCACCGTCTTTGTGATCGCGCATCGGCTCTCCACGATTCAGCACGCAACGCAGATCCTGGTGCTCGACCGCGGACGCATCCTCGAGCGCGGGACACACGCCGAGTTGCTTGCGGCCTCGGGCGCCTATCGACGCCTCTACGACCTCCAGTTCGCCGATCGGGACGTCCCCGCGGGAGCCTGAAGTGCGACTGACCTTCCTGCAGACCTCGCGCGAGTGGACCGGCGGGTCACGCGTCTTTGCCACCGTGGCCCACGCCCTCGCGACGCGTGGACACGAGACCTCCATCGTCGGGCCGGAAGGGAGCGACGTGGTGCGCATTGCGAGGAAGTCGCAGGCCCGTGTGTTCGAGCTTCCGGCCACGCGCCGCACGGGGCGCGATGCGAGCCACTTTGTCCAGTGCCTCGCCGAGTTTCCGGCCGACACGGTATTCCTGCACGGCGACTACGCCCACCTGGTCGCGGCGACTGCCCTCGCCAAGGTCGGGAAGGGCATGCTCGTCAGGCGGCTCGGGGCCGGCGAGGTCCTCGAACCGACACGGCGCACTCGCCAGGCAGAGAAGGCCTGGCCCGTCCGCTATCTCTACACCACGGAGACCCCACCCACCGGGCACGCCGCCCCGAGCGGCACCACGTCCCTGCGCGCCGACCTCGGCGTGCCGGTCCCGGAGCAGGTGCCGGCGGTTGCCAGCGATGGCTACGGTCTCCTCGCGTGCATTGCATCGCACGAGGCCCTCCGCCGTGCGACCAACGTGCTGCGTGCGGGCGCCCTGCTGGCGCGCCAGCATCCCGGCCTTCGTCTCCGCGTCATTGGCTCGGCCGCGGGGGATCCC
>JACMLI010000479.1 GCA_014379705.1 Gemmatimonadaceae bacterium | reverse complement strand
GGGCGGGCGACGCTGACCGCCGCGGCCGGTCGCGCCACCGCGACCATCGACCTCACGGTGGTGGGTGTCGTCGGTGGCTCGATCACCGTGATGCCGGCGTCGGCATCGGCGCGCCAGGGCGACGTGCTTCGCTTCAGCGTCGAGGTGAAGGACGCGAACGGCCGCGTGATCGATGGGCTCATTCCCAGCTGGACGATGTCGCCGGGGCGGGGCGAGGTGACGTCGGATGGCGGTTTCGTCGGCTATGCGCCGGGCAACTACCTCGTGACGGCGAACCTGGGCCGGTTGAGCGCCGACGTGCCCGTCACCCTCACCGATCGCAATGTCCGTCGCAAGACGAGCGTGGTGGGGAGCGTGGTGCGCACCGCCTTCATCACGTCCGAGGTCTGGGTGCACCCGAACGGCAAGGTTGCCTACCTCGGCACGCATGCCGGCGGCGACCGCTTCTACACGATCGACATCTCCGACCCATCCAAGCCGGTCATCGCCGATTCGGTCGTGGAGAACTTCCGCATCGTCAACGACATCATGACGGACGAGAAGGGCGAGGTGCTGGTGTTCACGCGCGAGGGGGCCGACAACCGCCGCAACGGCATCGTCGTGATGACGCTCGAGGACCCGCTGCGCCCGAAGAAGGTGGCCGACTTCACCGAGGGCGTCACCTCGGGCGTGCACTCCGCGTTCATCTACACGGACCCCAGGCACGGACGGCACGCCTACATCACGAATGACGGCACCGGCGCCGTGCACGTCATCAACATCGACGACCCGGCGAAGCCGCGCGAGGTCTCGCGGTGGAAAACGCCGCGCCCCAACAACAGTGATGTCGGGCGCACGCTGCACGACGTGGACGTGCAGGACGGCCTCCTGTATGGCAGCTGGTGGAACGACGGCCTGATCATCCTCGACGTGGGCAACGGCATCAAGGGCGGCACGCCGGACAAGCCGGTCCTCGTGTCCCAGTTCAAGTACGACCTCGACGCCCTGTATCGCACGCGCGTGGAGACGGAGGCCGGGGCGGGCTACATCCGCGGCACCCACACGGCGTGGCGCCACAGGAACTACGTCTTCATCGCCGACGAGGTCTTCGACCCGGCCGAGGTCACGGCGGCGTTAGGCGGCCGGGTGGGGCGGGCCTACGGCCGCCTCCAGGTCGTCGACGTGACCGACATCGAGCATCCGAAGAGCGTCGCGCACTACGAACCGGAGTTCGGCGGCGTGCACAACATCTGGGTGGCGGGCGACACGCTCTACATGGGCGCCTACAACTCCGGTTTCCACGCGTTCGACATCTCCGGCGAGCTCCGTGGCGACCTGCAGGAACAGGGCCGCGAGATCTCCCACTACCAGCCGACCAGCCCCAATGGCAAGGTGCCGAACGCCACGATGACGTGGGGCGTGGTGGTGAAGAACAACCTCATCTTCCTGAACGACATGAACTCGGGGCTCTGGATCGTGAAGATGGAGCCCAGGCCCGCCGTGGTTCCGTAATCGCACTGGAGACCTGAATGATTGCGACCTTCGCCCTCCTCCTGCTGCAGGCCCAGGCGCCGCAGCAGGCGCGCCTCGTCGTCACGCCGGCCAGTCCCGTGATGAATGCCGGGGACACGCTGCGGCTGCGTGCCCAACTCGTCGATGCATCCGGGCGCCCCGTCGAGGGCGCTCGCGTGCGGTTCACGGCGGCGGGAGGCGCGTTCGAGGCCGAGGTGGATTCCATGGGCCTTGTCTCGTCAGGCGCCACGGGGACCATCCCCGTGACGATCGCGGCCACGGTGGCCGGGGAGCGCCCGGTCATTGCGCGCGTGGAGGTGCGCATGGTGCCCGGTCCCACCGCGAGAATCATTCCGTCGGCGAGTCGGCTTCGTCTCGCGGTGGGGCAGGAGTACCGTCTCTCGGTGAAGGCGTATTCGGTGACTGGTGACGAGCGACCTGAGGAGCGCTTCACGTGGCGCAGCGGGTCGCCTGCTGCGTCAGTGGACGCCGACGGTCGCGTGGTGGCGTTGCGCGGTGGACAGGCACAGCTCACCGTGACGTCAGGAGGCGTCTCGGCGACGGTGCCGGTCGAAGTGAGCGGTTCGGAGGTCGCACAGCTCACGCTGACGCCGCCACGCGCCGACGTGCGACAGGGCGATGCGGTGAAACTTGCGGCCATCGCGCGCGACACACGTGGGCGGGAGATTCCGCGCCTGTCGACGAGCTGGTCGTTCGCGCCGGGGCAGGGGATGATCGACCAGCAAGGCACGTTCGTCGCCTACGAGCCCGGTGAATACGTGGTGACTGGCGTGCAGGGCGGCCGGTCGGCGCACGCGATCATCAGGGTCGGCCCCCGCGACGTGCGTCGCCCGATGGCGGTCGTGGGTCGCCTCCCGCGCACGCGCTTCCGCACGGAGGAGCTCTGGCTCCATCCCGACGGCAAGCACGCGTACCTGGGCAGCGGCCGTGGTGGCGACGTGATGTACACGATCGACATCACCGACCCGTCGAAGCCGACGGTGACGGATTCGATCGTGACGAACACGCGTCGCGTGAACGACATCATGACGACGCCGGATGGGAAGTTCCTCGTCTTCACGCGCGAAGGGGCGAGCGACCGGAAGAATGGCATCGTGATTTGTTCGCTCGAGGATCCGGCGCATCCGAAGATCATCAGCGAGTTCACGGACGGCGTGACCTCGGGCGTGCACTCCGCGTTCATCTCGCGCCAGGAGAAGTACGGTACGCACGTCTACCTCACGAACGACGGGACGGGTGCGCTGCACGTGGTCGACATCAGCGATCCCTACAAGCCGAAGGAGGTCGGGCAGTGGAAGACGCCGCGCGCCCACGGCGACGCGGGCCGCTCGCTGCACGACATGGACATCCAGGACGGCCTGCTCTACGCGAGCTGGTGGAACGACGGCCTCGTGATCCTCGACGTCGGGAACGGGATCAAGGGTGGCAGCCCGTCCAATCCAACGGTCGTGTCGCAGTACAAGTACGACCTCAATGCGCTGTATCGGAACGTGGAAGCGGTCGGCGGCCCCGGTTTCATTCGTGGGACACACACGGCGTGGCGCCACAAGAACTACGTCTTCATCGCCGACGAGGTCTTTGCGGCGCAGGACGTGAAGGGCGCCAAGGATGCATCGGCGTCACGTGCCTACGGCCGGATGCAGGTGCTCGACGTGAGTGACATCACGAAGCCGCGGAGCGTGGCGTACTACGAGCCCGAGTACGGGGGCGTGCACAACGTCTGGGTCACCGGCGACACGCTGTTCATGGGCGCCTATGAGGCGGGCTTCCGCGCGTTCGACATCTCCGGCGAGCTGCGCGGCGACCTGCGCGCGCAGGCCCGGGAGATCGGGCACGTGAACACCGCAGACATGGACGGCAAGGTGCAGAACGCGTCGCGGGTGTGGGGCGTGATCTACAAGAACGGGCTGGCGTACATCAATGACAACCAGAATGGGCTGTGGATCGTGAGGATGGAGCCCAAGCCCAGCGTGGTTCCGTAGGAGGACAAGTCGACTAGCTGACTAGTGGAGACGAGTGATGCTCCATCCGTCCACCACTAGTCCACTGGTCCACTAGTCCACTAGTCCACGCACACTATCTCGCGGCGACCCGCGCCTTCTCATTCGCGTAGATCGCCACTTCGATACGGCGGTTCTTCTGGCGGCCCGCTTCCGTGTCGTTGGTGGCCAGCGCCTCCAGTTCGCCGCGCCCCGTCGGGCGGAGGCGTGCGCTGCTGACGCCCTGCTGCGCGAGATAGGACGACGCCGAGAAGGCGCGCCGCGTCGAGAGGTCCTGGTTGTATTCGGTGCTGCCTAACGCATCCGTGTGGCCGACGATCGTCAGGTCGGTATTCGGATACTTCTTGAGGCTCGTCGCCAGGTTCTGCAGGTTCTGCGCGGCGACCGGCAGGATGGCGTCGGAATCGAAGTCGTAGAGCAGCCCGGACGCGAACGTCACGGTGATGCCCTCGCCGACGCGCTCGATCACGGCGCCCGGAATCTCCACCTTGAGCTCCTTCGCCTGCTGGTCCATCTGGTGCCCGATGATCGCGCCGGCCGTGCCGCCGACCACGGCGCCGATGATCGCCCCGCGCGCGGTCGAACCCGTGTTGTTGCCGATCACTCCGCCGACGGCGGCTCCCGCTGCTGCGCCAATCGCG
>JACMLI010000478.1 GCA_014379705.1 Gemmatimonadaceae bacterium | reverse complement strand
GCGGCGGCCAGGTGGAGGGGCGTCGCGCCCCCCGAGGTCGTGGCCGCATTCACGTTCGCGCCGACGTCGACGAGCGCACGCACCGCGGCCACACGGCCCGAACGTGCGGCGAGGTGCAGGGGCGTGTAGTTGCCGTTACGCGTGGCGGCTTCGACGCGTGCCCCGGCGAAGACGAGCATCTTCGCGAGGTCGGCATCACCCAGGGCCGCCGCCCAGTGCAGCGCAGTCATGCCATCGCCCTGCGCCGCGTTCACGTCCGCCCCCTGCTTGATCAGCAGGCGGACGCGCGCGGTGTCGCGCTTCATCACGGCATCGGCGACCGGTGCCTCGTCCGGCGCGGGCGCCGCCGCCACCGACAGGAGCATGGCGCCCGCGAACAGGAGGGGAAAGGTCCGTCGCAGCATGGCAGTCCTCACTGGCCGGGGGCGGTCCGCGTCATCTCGGGGGCACGCAGCGAGAGCGTGCCCGTGCTGTCGCCGAACGTCTTGTCGTCCATGCCCAACGTGTGGATCACGCTGAGCATCGCGTTGGCCATCGGCGTCTCGTCGTTGGCCTTGATGTGCACGTTGCCGTCGAGCTTCCCGTTCGCCTTGCCCATCACGATCAGCGGGCAGCGGCGATGGTTGTGCAGGTTGGAGTCGCCCATCGGCGAGCCGTACAGGATCATCGTCTTCTCGAGCATGTTCGCGTCGCCCTCCTGGATGCTCTTCAGCTTGTCCAGGAAGTACGGCAGCATGCCCACGTGGTACTTGTTGATCATGTTGAAGTCCTTGACGTTCTTCTCCGTGCCGCCGTGGTGCGAGGCCGGATGGAACGGCTTGTCGGTGCCGCTCTCGGGATACGTCCGGCTCGAGCCGTCGCGCCCCATCTTGAACGAGAAGACGCGCGTGATGTCGGCGGCGAACGCGAGCGCCTGGATGTCGAACATCAACTGCACGTGCTCGGCGAACGAGTCCGGCACGCCCGCCGGTGCGCCCGGCAGGTCGCGTGGCTCCCCCGATGCGTTGCGGGCCTCGGTGCGGGCAATACGCCGTTCGACCTCGCGAATGTCCTCGAGGTAGCGGTCCATCCGCGTGCGATCCTCGGCGCCTAACGTGCGCTTGAGCGAGGTCATCTCGCTGGCGACGAAGTCGAGGATGCTGCGACGCGTCTGGCGGCGCGATGAACGCTCCGCCGACGTGCCACCCACGCCGAACAGCTTCTCGAACGCAACACGCGGGTCGCGGATCACCGGAAGCGGCTCGGTCGGCGATGCCCAGCTGATCGAGTCCGTGTACACGCACGCGTAGCCGTAGGCGCAACCGCCCGCCTGGTCCACCGGCTCGATGCACAGCTGCATCGACGGGATCGGCGTTTCCTGGCCGAACTGCTGCGCATACATCTGGTCAAGCGAGGTCCCCACTCGCACGTCGGACCCTTCGGTCTGGCGCGGGTGCGATTGCGTGAGGTACACCGCGCTCGAGCGGAAGTGGTCGCCACCGATCTCCTTGGGCGTCACCGGCTCTGCGCCGCGCACGTCGGTGTTGCTGACGATCGTCAGGTAGTCGCGATAAGGATCGAGCGAGTTCAAGGCCGTGGGCGCGAGGTCGAACTTCCGGCCCACAGCAGCGGGCGACCAGAGGTTCATCTTGGCGCCGAGCTCATTGCAGCCGGCGGCGCCGTGCACCATCTCGATGGCGACGAGTCGCGTGCGTTCGGAGGCGGCGGCCTTCAGGCCTCCGCGCCCGACGGGCACCATCGCATCGAGGAATGGCAAGGCCACCGTCGCGCCCATGCCCTTGACGAACGTACGGCGGGGGAGCGGCTTTCCAGTGAGGAAATGCATGATCGCGCCTTCTCCAGATGCGGATGGTTAGTTGGGACGGCTGTCGGAACCGCCCCGGGTTCCCTGCTCCGTCGCGGACGCGGCCGCGAGCGGAATGCGCCGGGTCCGGAAGGCGTCACTCCTGACGATGCCCTGCACGAAATCGGCGAACTTGTAGCCCCCCGGCGCGGCATCAGCCACGACGCGTCGCACGGTCGGCATGTCGTAGTACTCCACGCGGCGCCCGAGGCCGTAGGCCATCAGGTTGAGCGTGAACGTGCGAAGCAGCGGGTCCGGACGCTTGAGCAGCACCTGCTGCAGCTGCGCGGGCGTCGAGATGTCGGTGCCATCGTAGTACGTGCCCTTGGTGTCGAGCCCCACGCCGTTCTCACGGATGCGCCACTGACCCGTCACGTCGAAGTTGTCGAGCGCGAGGCCAATGGGGTCCATGAACATGTGACACGACTTGCACTGGGGGTTGGCGCGATGCATCTCCATCCGCTCACGCGTCGTGAGCATGCGCCCTTCCTTCGCTTCACCGGTCTCGTCGAGGTCGGGCACGCCCGGCGGCGGCGGCGGCGGCGGGGAGCCTAGCAACACTTCCATGACCCACTTGCCGCGCAGCACCGGCGACGTGCGATTCGCATGCGACGTGAGCGTGAGCACGCTCGCCTGGCCCAGCAGGCCGCGGCGGCGATCGTCGGGATACGAGACCTTCCGGAACTCCGGCCCCGTCACGCCGGCGATGCCGTAGTGGTTGGCCAGCGTCTCGTTCAGGAACGTGTAGTCGGCGTTGAACAGGTCGAGGATGCTGCGGTTCTCGCGCACGAGGTGGTAGAAGAACACCTCCGTCTCGCGTCGCATGTCGGTCGCCAGCTGCTCGTGGAAGTCGGGGAACTGCAGCGCGTCCGGGTGAACCTTGTCGATGTCCTGCAGGCGCAACCATTGCGCGGCGAAGCGCGTGGCGAGGGCCTCGGCGCGGGCGTCGGCCAGCATGCGCTTCACCTGCGCCGTGAGCACCGGCGTCGTGCCTAACGCGCCACCCTTCGCGAGCGTGATCAACTTCTCGTCAGGCGGGGTGCCCCAGAGGAAGAACGACAGGCGGGACGCGAGGTCGATGCCGCCCACCGCGACCTTCTCGCCCGGCTTCGCCGTCGCCGGGATCTCCTCGAAGCGGAAGATGAAGTGCGGGCTGGCCAGGATCGCCTCGAGCGCCGTGCGGATGCCGAGCTCGAAGCCCCCTTCCCGTGCGCCCGTGTCATAGAACGTCATGAGGCCCTTCACGTCGCTCGCTGCGAGCGGGCGACGATACGCCTCGCCGCCGAGCGCCGCGACGATCCGCTCGGCGCAGGGCCGCGCTTCGGCAGACGTCAACGGGCGGCAGCTGAAGATCTTGCGACGGCTCGCGGTCTCCGACACGCCCGTGGGGTTGTACGGGCCCGTCACCGTCATGTCGCGCAGGTGCGCAAAATTGGTGATGCCTTGCTCCGACCCGATCTGCGTGTCGGCGATGCTGTGTCCGTGTGGCGCGATGTTGTCGTTCACCGGCCCCTCGAACGTCTGCGTGAACGCCACCGTCACGCGATGCGCCCCCGCGCGCACCTGCAGCGCCGGCGTCTTGATGTTCATGCCGGTCGGGTCGGCCTGCGACATCCATCGGTCGATCTCCAGGAGCGCCACCCGCACGCCATCGATCGAGACTTCGATCTTCTCGTCGAAGGGGGCGTCGGAGCCGAAGAGCTGCCCCGTCGGGATCGCATGCAGCATCGCCGTGAAGACATACTCGCCGTCGGCCGGGAACGTGTGCATCACCGACAGGCCACCACGCGTGCCGATCGGCGCGCCGTCCACGCGATCCCATTGCGACGCAAGGCGCGGCAGCTTGTAGCTCGTCGAGGACACGCTGGCCTTCGGGTCGCCCACGGCCAGGCGGCTGATCTCGCTTGCTGCATCGAGGTAGGCGTCGAGCAGCGTGGCCGACGGCATCTGGACGTCGGCGATGTTGTCGAAGTTCGCGCTCTTCGTGTCGAGCGGCAGCCAATCGCCCGCGTCCACCTCGAGCGTCAGCATGTCCTTGATCGACTGGGCGTACTCGGCGCGATTGAGACGCTGGAACGTGCGCGTGCCCGGCTCGGGACGCAGCAGCGCCTGGGCATCCATCATGCGCTCGAGCGCGTCGGCGAGGGCCAGTAGTGTGTCACCCGCGGGGCGCCTGGAACCCGGCGGCGGCATCATCCCCGCGCGCAGCTTCGCGATGATCTTTTCGGCGACCTCTGGGTCCTTGTTGGCCTTGGCGAGGTCGAAGGTCGCGAGGGAGAGTTCTCCGGCCTTGCGACGTTCACTGTGGCAGAGCGCTGCGCACGACTGCTTGACCATCGCCGTCAGCGCGTCGGGGGCGACAACCGTCGGCGTGCGCCTCGGCGCCGAATGCGGGAAGGCGAATGGCGGGAAGCGCTTGACCGCGACCTTGGCCGAGGGCGTGCCCGCCAGGAGGGGCGAGGGTGACAGCCACGCGGCAGACCCGATGGTCGCCAGCAAGGTCCCTGTTGCCATGGAGGCAACCAATGACTTCATGCCCGAGTCTCCGTGGTGACCAGACGTCCGCCAGCGACGCCCGTTTGGCCGATTCGCCACTCCAGACGTCCCTGAGAGACATCTATAGTGGGTTCAGGTCAGGCGCTCAGCAAGCCACAGCTGCACCCTTCTGACCATGCCGCTGCGCGACGGGCAGCGGCACCCCTCCATAACGGGCGAGGGCCCCTATCCGCTGCATTGGATGAGGCCCCCTGACACGCGTCGTTCCGGAAGGCCAGAGGGCTACTTTCCGAGAACCGTCAGGCGCGTACGGGCGCTGGCGAAATAGGCCTTGAGCACGGGGATAGGCGCACCGGCATACCCAGCGTCGAGGCGCTGTTCGGCGACGTCGAGAGCCCGGCTCAGCTCAGCAACGGCTCCACGCCGCGCGACCGGGTCCGACGACCCTTTCCTCCCGATCCAGATCGGAGCCGTGTGGCCAAACACCTGGCTCGCCATCGCGGGCCAGCGGTCGACCTTCGGGCCGACGACACGTGCCCCAATCCAGCCACCGTCCGGGATCCGCACCTTGCCCGCGTACCGCCTGGAGAAGGGCGACGGCTGGGTCGCGCCACTCCAGACGGCCCTGCCGTTCACGACCACCGAAATAGAGTCGACCGGCATCGCCGAATGCACGTCCAGCGTGAAGCTGACCTCACGATTCCCCTTTACGATGACGTCGCCGGGACCCATGGAGTCCACCATGAACTCCAGCATAGGGCCCGTCGTGACGAAGGAGCGTCCGGCCTTGAGCGCGGCCATGTAGCTCCCCCAGGAGAGTGGGCCCTCCGGGCGGACGTAGACGCGCGTCGTACCGATCGCCATCGTGCGGTGGAGGTCAGCCATGACATCGGTACCGGCCGAAGGCATGATCTGTAGCCCAGCGTTCAACAAGCGGTACCAGAGCTCGGTGCTTCCGAGGTCGCTGCTCCACAGGCAAGAGATCTCGAGCAGGTCGAACGCGCCATGTACGGCGTCGGGAATCAAGGCGATGGGCACGCTGGCGAGCCCTGCCTCGGAGAAGGGCTGAGGCACCATGACAGGATGCACGTAGATGCCGAGCCCACCTTGGCGACGGCCCTCTGCCAGTGGCTCGGCGTTGGTGCGATCATCGCGACCGTGCATCTCGTAGCCCGGGCCCCAGACCCAAGGCCAGAAAAGCTCCGTCGTGCCAACGAGTCCGACGTGACCGAGAAAGTGCGACCGGACCTCCTGGGCGAAGACGATAAAGGGTGAGGATGCCGCGGATCGGAACGACCACTGGTCCTGGTTCTCGAACCGGTTGTGAAGGTTGGCCAGCATTGGCGTGCCAACGTCCATGGCCTCGCCACGCATCGGGGCGAAGAGGTCGGTCGGCGCGAGGTCGATCTGGCCGCCGTAGTTCAGGTGAAAGTGGTGGTCGCCGGCGAACCAGCCCTTCGCGGTCGCGTCCCATACGGGAACGGGTGTGAGTGTCGCGTCGGCGGAGGCGCCGGCTCCGACCCTGAACTTCCCGGTCACTGGAGGTGTCGCGAGCCCCTGAACAGCGGTGACTTCGACTTCACCGACGGGGGCCTCCAACTCGATGCTGCCCTCCGAGTAGAAGTAAATGAGCCCGTTCTGCCCGTCGAATCGAACCATGCCGTTGGTCGGCACGAGGGGGTGACCAGCCACATCACGCGCAGTCAGCCGTACCCCGGTTGGCGTGCGGATGACAATGCGACCAACCGCTGTTCCATAGTCCCAGGAACGAACAAAGACCTCTTGTGGAGCTCCGCCATTTCTGTTTACGCGAAACAAGTGAAGCTGTTGTCCTGCATCGGCTTCGGTGTAGTAGATCCACCTCCCATCCGGGCTCCATGCCGGTGTGAGCGGGCGCCCTCTGGGCTCGGCAACGAGGAGCGTTGATACCGCCGGTTTGTCCAAGGCGACTACACGGAGCTCCCATCCGCCAGTACCAGGCCAGCTGTACGCCACTTCAGAACCATCTGCGCTCAGTGCGGGCCGAGTGAGCGAAATGATCGCCCCTTGGAGAAGTGTCGTCTCCTGACCCGCGCCGGAGAGCGTTCTCGATCTGACCTGATCGCCGCCAGCTCGCGTCTTCGACAGGTACACGAGCCGATTCCCGTCCGGGTGCATTTGTGGCTTGAGCTCGAGCCCCAACTCCGTGGTGATCCGTTGGCGCATGCCGCCTGACAGGTTCACGCGCCAAAGATCGACGTCGCCCCCATCCTGCAGATTCGAGTACACGACCGACTTGCTGTCAGGAGTGAACGTGGGGTCGAGGGCCATCCCCCGGTCGAGTTCGCGCTCTGTGCCGCTCGCCAGGTCTCGGACGAACACCGCTGTTGTCCTTCCGTTGTCGCGAACGAACGCGATCGACCGTCCGTCGGAGGACCAGGCCGGACGCGAGTCGACGCCGGCCCCCGTCGTCAGTCGGTTCGCGATGCCCGTCGCCAGATCGAGCTGCCAGAGCCATCCTCGCGAAGCCAGCACGATGGTCTTTCCGTCAGGCGATGGTGCCGGATCCATCGGCCCACTTCCCATCGTCGGGAGCTCGTACCCTTCCAGGTAGACCTGATGGCCGAACCCGACATTCTTCGGGTAGCGGTTCGTCCATTGGCCGTGGACCAGCGCGGGGAGCGCGAACAGGACGGCCCCAGCGAGCAGACGCGACATGGCGGTGGCGGGACATGAGGGATGAAGCGAGCGACCATAGCCCCTGCGTCATCCCATCGCCAGAGTGTTGCTTAATAGCGTAATCAAGCGTATTGTTTCCAGAGCAACACGCCATATGTCTGCGATACCCAACTCCCTCGTCCAACCGCTCCCCGGCCCCACCCTCAGCAAAGCGGTGGTCCGAGCCGCCGAATTCCTCGGCTTGAATCAGGCCGCCCTCGCCGAGACCCTTGGCATGAGCCGAGCGACGGCGTCCCGCCTGGTGGCCGGTGCGTACCTGCTCGAACCCGCCCGAAAGAAGGAGTGGGAGCTTGCCGTGCTCTTTGTGCGCGTCTTCCGCTCCCTCGACGCCGTCGTCGGGCATGGCGAGCAGGCACGCGTCTGGATGACGGGGCCGAACGCGGCGCTGGGTGCACGGCCCGCCGACCTCGTACGCTCGGCGGAAGGGCTCGTGCGCACCGTGCAGTATCTCGATGCAGCTCGCGGCCGACTCTGAGGTCGTCGAGCTCGCCCTCTGGCGGGCGGTTGAGGCGCAGCACGTGGTGTCCACCATGCCGCTGGTGGACACGCGCGCCGAGCAGCGTCTCCTCGAGGAGCTCATCGAAGACGCGAAGCCCGCGCTCGCGCCTGGCTCGTCGCGCCTCCACTACCTGCTCGCAACGCCTTTTCGCTACCGGAACCCGTGGGGGAGTCGCTTCCGCGCCCCGATGGAGGCGGGAATCCTGTACGGCGCCGAGGAGCAGCGTACCGCCTGCGCCGAGTTGGGCTACTGGCGCTGGAGGTTCCTGCTGGACAGTCCGGCGCTCACGCGGCTCGAGCCCGCTCCACAGACTGTCTTCCAGTGCCTGGTGAGTGGGCCGGCCATCGATTGCCGTGAGCCACCCCTCGACGCGCAGCGTGAGGCATGGACCGACCCGCTCGACTACACGGCATGCCAGGCGTTAGGCAGGGCGGCGCGCGACGCCGGCGTGGGGCTGATCCGCTATGCGTCGGTGCGGGACCCGCTGCACGGCGGGTGCGGCGCGGTGCTCACCCCGGTGGCGATCGCGCATCCCGCTCCCCTGGCGCAGGAAGCGTGGCACCTCATGGTCACCCGGGAACGCGTCCGTTGGTGGCGGACCGAGTGGTCGCGCAGCGAGGGCGCCTTTGACTTCGACGTCGAGGCGGTGGCATGGACGCATCCGTGACGAGATGGGACGAGGCGGACGAGATGGACGAGATGGACGAGATGGACGAGATGGACGAGATGGACGAGATCAAACTCGTCCCGTTCCCAGACCCCGCCTAACCACGCCGGCCGAGGATGAGCCGAACGCCGCGTTCGTAGGTGAAGTACTCCCACGCCCACTGCACGAGCACCACCAACCGGTTGCGGAAGCCGGCGAGGTACGTGACGTGGATGAAGATCCACAGGAACCACGCGATGATGCCGCCGAACTGCAGTGAGCCGCCGAGGTCGGCCACCGCGCTGTGCCGGCCGATCGTCGCCATATCGCCCTTGTTCCAGTAGCGGAACGGCTTTCGCTCACGCCGACCGATGGTCCGCAGCACGTTGTCGCCGGCGCACGCCCCTCCCTGGATCGCCCCCTGCGCGACGCCGGGCACCGGCCGACCATCCTTCTGCGTCGTCACGGCAATGTCCCCAACCACGAACACCTCGGAATGCCCGGGGATCGAGAGGTCGGGCTCCACGAGCACGCGGCCGGAGCGATCGGTGGGCACGCCGAGTTGCCGGGTGAGTGGCGAGGCGACGTTGCCCGCCGCCCAGAAGACGGTGCGCGTGGGGATCACCTCGTCGCCGATGCGCACCGACTCGCCATCCACGTGCGAGACCATCGCATTGAGGCGCACGTCGACGCCGATCGCGCGCAGGTCGGTGAGGGCGCGCGCCGAGAGGTTCTCGGGGAACGTGGGCAGGATGCGCGGGCCCCCTTCCACGAGGATCACGCGCGTCTGCGCGGTATCGATGCGCCGGAAGTCCTGGCGCAGCGCCTTGCGCGCGATGGTCATCATGATGCCCGCGAGCTCGGCGCCGGTGGGTCCGCCCCCCACGATCACGATGGTCTGCCATGCCACGCGCTCCGCGGGGTCATCGCTGAACTCCGCCTGCTCGAACGCGCTGAGGAATCGCGTGCGGATGTGCAAGGCGTCGCCTAACGACTTGAGCCCCGGCGCATCCCGCTCCCAGTCATCGTGGCCGAAGTAGGCGTGCCGGGTGCCGGCGGCGACCACGAGGTAGTCGTAGCGCTCCACCCGGCGGCCATCGTCGATCGAGACCGTGCGCGCCTCGAGGTCGATCGCCGTCACGTCGCCGAGCAGGACGTTGGTGTTCTCCTGCTGGCGCAGGTACCATCGGATCGGCACCGCAATGTCACTCGGCGCGAGCCCACCCGACGCGACCTGGTACAGCAGCGGCTGGAAGACGAAGTGATTGTGGCGATCGATGACCGTGATGTCGACGTTGCCGCGGCGCATGGCCTGCGCCGCGGCGATCCCGCCGAATCCACCACCCACGATCACGACGTGCGGTCGTTGCATGGATGGAAGATAGGTGCCCGGGGAAGGACGCCCTTACTGCGCGACGCGCTCGGGACGCGCGCTCAGCAGGTTCACGAACAGGCGTGCGGCGCCAGGCACCCCATTCGGCAACTGCCGGAAGAAGGCGAGCGACGTGTACACGTACGTGCCGCGGCCGAGGGGCGCGACGAGGAGGGCGCCGCGATTCTCCGGCTCGGACGGGTCATGCATCTCGAGCAGCGCCTGGTACGCGGGATCGAACGTGCGTGGCATGTAAAGTGAGCGATCCTGCATCCAGCCGGCAAAGTCGGCGCTGGAAATCCGGTTCGGCGCATTGAGCACCTGCGCGGCCGGGTTGAGGATGGTGACCGGTGAACCTTCCACCGTCACGCGATCGGCCGGACGACCGAGCGTGATGGGGTACGGCATGATCCCCGGCATCAGCATCTCCTGCTGCCCGTACTGCACGACGAGCGTGCCGCCGTTGCGTGCGTAGGCGAGGAGCCGCGCGTTGCTGGCGACGAGTGCGGGATGCGCCTCGTAAGCCCGCGTGCCGACGACAACCGACGAAAAGCGCGCCAGGTCGGTGCGCGACAACGTCGCCGGGTCGATCACGGTGACGTCGAGCCCCAGCTGCTGGAGGACGGGCGCGATGTTGTCTCCCACGCCCGCGATGTAGGCGATCGCGACGCCCCGTGGCAGCTGAAGGTCCACGGCGCTGATCGCCAGCGACGACGGACGGTAGAGCCGTTGCGTGCGGATGTGTTCGTAACTCACCGGGACGTAGCCGGTGGCGAAGGACTGCCCGCCACTCGACGCCGACGCGGCAATCACGTGGCGACCGGCCGCGAGGCGGCCACGCACGGTGAAGGTCACGATGCGCACGGCACCGGCGGCGCTCCCGGCGTCG
>JACMLI010000477.1 GCA_014379705.1 Gemmatimonadaceae bacterium | reverse complement strand
GCGTCGTGGTCGACCGTCGCGATTCCCCCGTGCATCCCACGAAGGGCTTCCGCCTCGCCCTCGGGACGACGGTGTTCCCCGCCGTGTGGAGCGTTGAGGAGACCTTCGCCGAGGCCAATGCGACGGTCTCGACGTACCTGCATGCGGGGGGACCAAAGGCACCGACCCTCAGTTTGCGGGCCGGAGGTCGTCACGTGTGGGGAGACTTCCCGTTCCATGAGGCGTCGGTGCTCGGCGGCGTGAGCACGCTGCGCGGCTGGGACCAGCAACGCTTCGCCGGGCGTAGCTCGGCGTTTGGTAGTGCGGAGGTCCGGGCCTGGGTGGCCAAGGTGCGCATCATCGCCCCGGCCGACGTCGGCGTCACGGCCTTCGGCGACGCGGGGCGCGTGTTCATGGATGGCGAGTCGTCCGACCGGTGGCACTCGGCGATTGGAGGGGGCGTGTGGGTTGCCCCGCTCATGCGCAACTATACCGTCAGCGCCAGCATCGCCAAGGGACGTGAACGCACCGGCTTCTACCTGGCGAGCGGCTTTTCCTTCTGATCCGTCGTCGCTCCTGCGAAGGGAGGGGCCCCACTATTCGTCGCTCCGGCGAAGGCCGGAGCCCCGTGTCGTTCCCGGCTTCGGCGGGGATCGATCTAGGGGTTTCGCTTGGAGCGCTTGGGGAGCGCTTGGGGTCAGACTCCAAGCCTTCTTCTTTGGAGTCTGACCCCAAGCCGACCAAGCCGACCTCCTTTGGAGTCTGACCCCAAGCCAAGACTATTCGTCGCTTCGGCGAAGTCCGGAGCCCCGTGTCGTTCCCGGCTTCGGCAGAGATCGATCCAAAGGTCTCGCTTGGAGCACTTGGGGTCAGACTCCAAGCTCTTGAAAGCTCTTGGGGTCAGACTCCAAGCCTTCTTCTTTGGAGTCTGACCCCAAGCCAAGATGAGAAGACCTGGCACCCGCCTCAGTGACCTCCGTGTCCTCCGTGTTGAGGCTCTTGAACTCGAAGCATCAATCGCTCCGCAACGCCGACATCGGGTCGGTGCGTGAGGCCCGGCGTGCCGGCACAAACGCGGCGAGAAGGGCCGTGGCGAGCAGCAGCGCCGGCGCAAGGATAAAGACCAGCGGGTCGTGGACGCTCACCTGCACCAGCTGGTTAGCCAGCAGTCGCGACATCCAGAACGCCCCCACCAGCCCGATCGCGATGCCCGAGACGGCGAGCGCCGAGCTCCGGCCGAGCACCATGCGCACCACGGTCGCGCGATCGGCGCCGAGGGCCATGCGCACGCCGATCTCGCGCGTGCGCTGCGCGACGAGGAACGAGATCACGCCGTACAACCCGGTGGCCGCCAGCAACACCGCAAGGATGGCAAAGGCACCCATCAGCCAGAGCCCGATGCGACGCGTGGAGAGGCTCGTCTCCAGCACCCGATCGAGCGACTGCACGTCACTCACGGGGACCGTGGGATCGACGTCGCGGACGATGGCGCGGATGGCGTCAGTGAGTGACGCCGTGGAAAGGGAGCTCTTCACCACGAGGCTCATGCTCGGAAAGCCCCCGGACCTCGAGCCGTAGGGGAGGTACATCTCCGGCAGCGCGTCGCGATCGAGGCCCGCCTGTCGCACGCTCCCCGCGACGCCGACGATTTCGTACACGCTCCCCTCGTTCGAGCCGCGACGGATCCGCTGGCCGATGGCCGACTCGTTAGGGAAGTGCATCGTGGCGAGGGCCTGGTTCACCACGATGGGCTGGCTGCCGTCGCGCTGGTCGCCGTCGCGGATGTCTCGGCCCTGGACGAGGGGGATGCCGAGGGATTCGAAGTACCCCGGGCTGATGTGGCGAAACTCCACGCTGGGCGCCTTGCCGGGTTCGGGCTCCGGTCGGCCGTCGATCCAGTATCCGCCGTTCCATCCCCACGACTCGATCGGCAGCAGCGAAATCATTCCCGCCGCGGTGACTCCCGGGACGGCGCGCACCTTCTCGAGGACCGGCACCCAGAGCCGCTCGGGCAGCGTCAACCGGGTTGAGTCCTGCGTCCCGGCGGGAGAAATCCGGAAGGTCAGCACGCCCTCGGCTTGCATCCCGGACTCCGTGGCCTGCAGCGCCACGAATGCCCTCATCAGGAGGCCGGCGCCGACGAGGAGCACCAGCGACAGCGCGATCTGCACGACGACCAGCCCGTGGCGGAATGCCTGCTGCCCGCGTGTTGATGTGCTCTTGGTGCCCGATCCCGTGAGTTCGTCGCGCAGGCGACTCGGCGACGCGAACAGCGCCGGAGCGATCCCGAACAGCACACCCGAACCGACGGCGACGCCGAGGAGGACAAGGAAGATGCGCCCGTCGAGGCGCACGGGAGCGGCGGAGGGAAGCACCGTGCCCGTGGCGGATCCGATCGCGCCCACGCCCCACGCCGCAAAGACCGTGGCGACCACGAGGCCCAGCAGCGCGATGATCAGGCTCTCGGTGAGGAACTGGCGAATCAGCTGGCCGCGATCGGCCCCGAGGGCCAGCCGCACCGCCACTTCCCGTTGCCGCGTGGCTGCACGGGCGAGTTGGAGGTTGGCCACGTTTGCGCACGCGATCAGCAGCACGAACGCCACGCTCACCATGAGGGTCACGAGCGCCGGACGCACGCCTTCGCTGATCGACTTCTGCAGCGGCAGGAAGGTGACGGTGCGGTTCGCCTGTTCGCCCGGGAACTGCTGCGCCAGGCGCGCCGCGATTCCCTGCAGGTCGGTTGTCGCCTGCTCGGGCGTCACGCCGTCCTTCAGGCGTCCCACGAGGCTCAGGAAGTGGTTCCCACGATTCTGCCGGTCGTTCTCCGTCGGGACGTACGGACGCCAGACTTCGGTGCGCGTGCTCGTCGCCGGCCAGCGGAACGAGGTGGGCATGACGCCGATCACCGTGAACGGCTGCTGGTCGAGTCGCACGGTCGAGCCCAGCACGTCACTTCGCCCGCCCAGCGCGCGTCGCCAGAATCCCTCGCTGATCACGACCACCTGGTTGCGACCGGCGAGGCTGTCCTCGGCCTGAAATCCGCGCCCCATCCTCGGGCGAGAGCCGAGCATGTCGAAGAGCCCGGCATCCGCGGCGACGACCTGCACGCGCTCGACCTGCTGGCCCCCTTCGAGGTTCATGCCCTGCGCGCTGTAGGCGACGAGGTGCGAGAAGGAGCGGGTCTGCGCGCGCCAATCCAATAGATTCGGCACCGACACCGAACCCCGCCAGGCCGGGTTGTCGACCATGGACTCCCAGATGCGGACCAGGCGATCGGGTGACTCGTAAGGCAGGGGCCGAAGGAGCACGCGATCGACTGCGCTGAACACCGCGGCATTTGCGCCGATCCCCAGGCCAATGGTGATGATGGCGAGGAGGGCAAACCCGGGAGCGCGCCGCAGCGTCCGCGCCGCGAAGGGAATGTCGCGAGACAGGTCCCGAAGCCAGCCGTGACGGGGGGCCGGAGCCGGCATGTTCTGCATGGAGGGGCGTCCACGTGGAGGTCGCTCCTGTGGACAGTGCAATCGCGTATTTGGTTGGTGCGGGACGACGCCGGGTCCCGGATCAGCGCTCACATTCGCTCGCGTGTCCGGGATTACGTCGCCTTCCGTCATCCCGGTCCCGCGAGCGCCAGCGAGCCGAGAACCGGGACCCAGAGTCGTCACCACAGAACCGCGGGAACCGGAAGGTGCGAGCGGTGTGACAGACCGTCGGAACCCGCCGGGTTGCTCACGCCGTGGCGGCGTCGCAGGTTGCTGGCGTGGGCTCCACACCCCGAGGGCGAGTGGCGGACTTCAAGGCGGCATTGCAGGAGCAGTTCGGGCAGGAGTTCACCATCGAGCGCGAGCTGAGCGGTGGCGGCATGTCGCAGGTCGTCCTCGCCCACGACACCCGTCACAATCGCCGCGTCGTCATCAAGCTCCTGCCGGCGAGCCTCACGGCGGCGATCTCCGCCGAACGTTTCGAGCGCGAGATCCTGATGTCGGCGGCGCTGCAGCACCCGAACATCGTGCCGGTGCTCAGTTCCGGGAAAGTGAACGGCCTCCCCTACTTCGTGATGCCGTTCATCGATGGGGAGTCGGTGCGTATGCGCATCCGACGCGGCCCGCTGTCGGTGCGCGAGACGGTGAACATCCTCAAGGACGTGTGTCGGGCGCTGACCTTTGCCCATAGCAAGGGCGTGATCCACCGCGACATCAAGCCCGACAACGTGCTGCTGTCCACCGGCGCGGGTGTCGCTGTGGTGACGGACTTCGGCGTGGCGAAGGCCATCATGACGTCCCGTCACGGTCCCGCACCGGCAGCAGGGGGGCGCATGACAGGGGTCGGCATGTCGCTCGGCACGCCGGCGTATATGGCGCCAGAGCAGGCGGCCGCGGACCCGACCGTTGACCACCGGGCCGACATCTACGCGTTAGGCATCCTGGGCTACGAGATGCTGGCGGGTGCGCCGCCGTTCCATGGTCGTTCGCCGCAGGCCTTGCTCGCCGCGCAGATGACGGAGAAGCCGACGCCGCTCAACGCTCGGCGCTACGACGTGCCGAAGGCGCTGAATGACTTGCTGATGGTGTGCCTCGCCAAGGAGCCGGCGAAGCGTCCGGACAGCGCGGCGGGGCTGTTGCGGGCGCTCGAGGACCCCGAGATGATCAGCGGGATCTTTGCGGCGCCGCCGTCGTCGCGATCGCTGATGTGGCGCAACACGGCGATCCTCGCGGGTAGCCTGATCCTGCTCGTGGGAGCGGGAGAGTTCATCCGCTCTCGCCTGGCGCCGGATGCTGCGCCGCCCGCGGCCGCCCCTGTTCCTGGC
>JACMLI010000062.1 GCA_014379705.1 Gemmatimonadaceae bacterium | reverse complement strand
GGATCGCTGATCCCGCTCACGTGGGTCCTTGGCCGGCGCTATCCCATCCGGCGTCCGCACCTCGCCGGGCACCTCGCGATCCATGCGGGCGGCGCGCTCCTGCTGTGCATCGGTTGGGCGACGGTGGGCATCGCACTCGGCACGCTGCTCGACACGGCCCCCAGCGGGCTCGCCGGTTGGCTCGGCACAAGCCTCCCGTGGTCGGTCTTCATGTACTTCGCCGTGTTGGGGTGCGTGCATGCCGTGATGTACTTCAACGAAGCCCGCGAACGTGAGGCCCACGCGGCGGCCCTCTCCGCCCAGCTCTCCGAGGCGCGACTCGCCGCGCTGCGCATGCAGCTCCACCCGCACTTCCTGTTCAACAGCCTCAACGCCCTCCTCGTCCTCGTACGCGACAAGGACACGCCGAACGCGGAGCGCATGCTCGAGCTCCTGGGCGGCGTGTTGCGGCAGGTGCTCCAGGCCGACGCCTCGCACGACGCGACCCTCGACGAGGAACTTCAGTTCCTTGACGACTACCTGGCGATCGAGCAAATCCGGTTCAGCGACCGTCTCACGGTAGTACGGGACATCGCCCCTGAGACGCGCCGCGCGCTGGTGCCGCGCTTCGTGCTGCAGCCGCTGGTGGAGAACGCGCTGCGCCACGGCATCGGCCCCCTCGAGGGCCAGGGAACGCTGGCCATCTCGGCGCGCGTGGACGGTCAGGACCTCGTGGTCGCGATTGCCGACAACGGCGCGGGGATCGTCGAGCCGCCCAACGGACTCGGGGTGGGGCTGCGAAACACACGCGAGCGCCTCGCGACGCTCCATGGCAACCGGGCCTCGCTGTCGCTCGAACCCCGGAACGGCGGAGGAACCGTCGCCACGGTCCGGCTTCCCCTGCGGCTGGCGGAGGACGCTTGAGCCGCATCTCCACGCTCGTTGTCGACGACGAGCCGCTCGCGCGTCGTGGTATTCGGCAGTTGCTCGAGCCCCACACGACCTTCGAGGTCGCGGGGGAATGCCGCAACGGGCGCGATGCCGTGCGCGCCATCCGCACGATCAAGCCGACCGTGGTGTTCCTCGACGTGCAGATGCCGGGCATGAGCGGCTTTGATGTCGTGCGCGAAGTCGGCGCCACCGACATGCCCGTCGTGGTGTTCGTCACGGCCTACGATGCGTTTGCGGCGAAGGCCTTCGAGACGCACGCGATCGACTACCTCGTGAAGCCGGTGACGGTGCGTCGCTTCGACGCGGCCCTTGCCCGCGTCCACGTGGTGCTCCGCGATCGCGCCACGCTGGCGTTCGCGCGCCGGCTTCAATCGATGCTTGGGGATGTCGACGCCGCAACGGCCGCGGCCAGGCTAGCCCCGGAACGCATCACTGTGCCGACGGCCTCAGGGCTCGTGGTCGTGGACGTGCAGGAGATCGACTGGATCGAGGCCGACGACTACTACGCCGCGATTCACGCGCGCGGACGACGACTGCTCCTCCGCGAGTCACTGGCCTCGTTCGAGGCCCGCCTGGATCCCTCGCGCTACGTGCGCGTGCACCGCTCGGCGATCGTCGCCGTCGCCCGGATCACGGAAATGCGCGCCACGCGCCCTGGCGGCTGGGTCGTCGTCCTCCGCGACGGCACCCACGTCCCCGTGAGCCGCCGCCGCAAGGAAGAAGTAGAAGCAGTACTAAGCCACCGCTAGCCGCCCACGCGTCACGTCTGTCTCGTCCGTCTCGTCTCGCTTCAGCGCGCGACGCGATTCCCCGCGATCCATACGGACGCGATCCCTCGGACATTCGAGATATCGACGAGCGGGTCGGCGTCGAGGACCACGAAGTCCGCCCACTTGCCCGATTCCAGCGTGCCCACGTGGGCATCGATCTTCATGCACTTCGCTGCATCGCGCGTCGCCGCGTGCAACACCTGCCTGGGCGTCAGTCCGGCCTTCACCATGAGCTCGAGTTCCATCAGCTCGAAGTAGCCCTGGAAGCGCCCCTGCGGCCCGGTGTCGGTACCCATCGCGATGCCGACGCCTGCGTCCGAGAGTCGCTTGAGGTTCACGCTCGCCACGCCGAGTGCCACCTTGTAGCGCTGCGCGGCCGTGCTGTTGCGCAAGGCTTCCTGACGCACGGGATCCTTCCCCTGCGTGATCCACTCCGTGTTGGCATGCGCGAGGAAGAGTGGATCCGACATCCAGGCCGGCGTGCCTTCGTACACGAACGTCGACACCTCGCGCATGAGCGTCGGGCTCACGCACACGTTGCGCCGCTTGAGCGCCGCAATGAGCGCGTCATCGACGGGGAGGTCGCGCACGCTGTGGGCCACGAAGTCCGTGCCCGCCTCGAGGAGCAGCTTCGCGTCGTTGAGGTAGAAGAGGTGCGTCGCCACGCGCAGCCCGCGCTTCTGCGCCTCGTCGATCACGGCGCGGTAGACCTCGGGCGTCATCTTTGCTGTCGTGCCGAGGTTGTCGTCGACGCGGATCTTGACCATGTCCACTTTCTCTGCGGCGACGCCAGCCACCATCGTGCGCGCTTCCTCGGGCGTGATTGGAGTAAGCACCGGGCCCGACACGAACACGCGAGCACGATCGAGGCTCGGCGTGTCCTGACTCGCTCGCGCTGCAAACACGGAGGGTGGCTCGCCACCGAGGCTGTACACGGTGGTCACGCCGTAGGCGGCGTAGGTGTTCAGGTCCGCGGGGACGTTGACGTGACCGTGCGCATTCACCAGCCCCGGGATCACCGTCTTCCCCGCGAGCGACACGCGCTCGGCGCCAGCAGGAATGGTGACCTGGCTCGCCGGGCCCGCACTCACCACGCGCCCGTCGCGCACCAGGATCGTGGCGTTTGCGACCGGCGCGCGATCGGTGCCATCGATCAGTGTGGCGCCGGTGAACGCCTTGGTGACACCTTGCGCGGCGAGGGCAGCAGGCAACGCAAGGAGGATCGACAGTGTGGAGATGGGGAATCGCCGCATGGTCATCGGTCGGGCGTTGAAGGGCGGAGTTCGACCAGCTCAATGGCGAGGCCGTCGGGATCCTCGATCATGAAGGAGCGCGATTCGCCGAATCGGCGGGGCGCCTCGAGCACCTTTACACCGGCACGCTGGAGGCGTGCGAAGAGGCCGTCCAAATCTCTCACCGAAAAGGCGACGTGGTCGAGTACCTGGCCGCGCGAGGGCACCAGCGGCTGGTCGGTGCCACAGCGCGATCCGGTGCATTGCCGAGGATACCAGGCCATCGACCCGTTTCCGTAGCGCACACTGCCCGCGGGCTGGCGGATCGTTCCCACCTCTTCCAATGAAGGCCAGCCGGCTTCGCCCTGGGGAACGTCACAGGGCGCGTGCGCCGTTCGCCGCACTTCCCTCCCCGCGCTGTCGCGTCCGAGCGGGAGCGTCATGCCAAGGTGCTCGACGTACCAGTTCGCGGCACACAGCGGCTTCTCATGGAAGAAGTGCACGTGCGACAGCGACGGTCGCGTGTCCGCGCCACCCGTGAGCTCGAAGAGCACGCCGTCCGGAGCGACCACATAGCTGAATCCCCCCGCCCGCGGCGCCGCGGGCGCTGCAGTCGTGAGCTGTGACGCGGTGAGCGTGCCGTTGTACGGAGCGAGCCCGGAGCGCCAAACCGTCGGCATGTCGCGCGGGCCTGTGAAGAGCGGAAGGTGCTTCACGCCGAGCGGTTCGAGTCGCGCGGGAAGGTCGGTGGTGTTGATGAAGGCGCCGATGTGCCAGAACGCGCTCTGCGGTGCCCCGCGATGCACGTCATCGCGCCATGCGCCAGCCGGCGGTCGGTCGACCTTCTTGAAATGCAGCAGCATTTCGGCCTCGACGGCAGGCTGGCCGTCGAGCGTGGTCCGCCGGGCAGTGGGCCACAGCGCCAGGTACCACGCGATCGCGCGGTCCGGGTCGACCGAGTTGAGGCCAACATGGTGGAGGCGCGGCAGGCTGGCCGAGTCCTGTCCACTCAGCGAGACAGAGCCAACCACAAGGCTCGTGACAAGGACGAGCAAGCGACGCATTGAGAGGGACATGGGCACCTGAACGCTGGGGGAGCGCCGAACGCTGACCCGGGAGCGCTCGAGGGGGCAAGAGGCACTCGCACGATCGTGGGTGGCATGGATTGCCTAACGACAATGGAGCGACTGGCACTACGACTACCGTAATGCTGAAAAATCTGCCGAACCGGCCCAACCAAATCAAACCTCTCCCTGTCCAACCTCGGTCGCTCAACAGGGTTCACCGATGTATCGCCACCTCATGGCGCTCACGACCGCAGCACTCGCGGTCACGTCGCCGGCAGCTTCGCAGGACGCTCGCACCTTACCGCTCACCGCGACAGCAACGCGCGCTTCGCGTCCGCCTGCCATTGATGGAAAGGGCGACGATGCCGTGTGGCACTCTGCGCCCAAGTTTGGTGGGTTTCGCCAGTTCGAGCCCAAGGCCGACGCGGAACCGTCCTTCAAGACCGAGTTCCAGGTCGCGTACGACGACGGCAACGTGTACGTGTTCGTGCGCATGTTCGATCCGCACCCTGACAGCATCCTGCACGCGCTCTCGCGGCGCGACCAGCGCGGCCCGTCGGACCAGGTCAAGGTGTTGATCGATTCATACGGCGACCGCCGCACGGGCTACCAGTTCGCCGTGAATCCCGATGGCGTGCAGCGCGACTTCTCGATCAGCAACGATACCCAGGAAGACGGCTCGTGGAACGGCGTGTGGGACGTCGGCACACAGGTCGACGAACAGGGCTGGACCGCGGAGTTCCGCATCCCGCTGTCGCAGCTCCGGTATTCGCCCAGCCAGCAGACGGTGTTTGGCTTTGGCGTCTGGCGGGACATCGAGCGATATCGCGAACGCTCGGCGTGGCCTGCCTACGTCCCCACGCGCAACGGCCTCGCATCCCAGCTTGGCCGGCTCGAGGGACTCGCTGGGATCACGACGGCGCGTCGCGTCGAGCTCACGCCCTACGTGGTCACCAGGAACGTGGAGCGCACGTTGCCGCAGTCGCGCTTCGAGCGGGATCAGCAGCTGACGGGCGGCGCCGACCTCAAGCTTGGTCTCACGCCGAACATCACGCTGGACGCCACGGTGAATCCCGACTTCGGCCAGGTCGAGTCCGATCCTGCCGACCTCAAGCGCACCGCATTCGAGATCCGCGTCGAGGAACGCCGCCCCTTCT
>JACMLI010000476.1 GCA_014379705.1 Gemmatimonadaceae bacterium | reverse complement strand
GGTTCGCCGACGTCGCAGGAAGTCGTGTGGACCGGGAAGCAGATCGACCTGCGAAAGCTCCCGGTGATCACCTGCTGGCCCGAGGACGGTGGCCCCTACATCACGTTGCCGATGGTCATCTCGCGCGACCCTGTGCGCGGCATCCGCAACGTAGGCATGTACCGCGTGCAGGTGCTCGGTCCTGACTCGATCGCGATGCACTGGCAGCGGCACAAGGTGGGCGCAGCCCATTGGCGTGCCATGGCTGACCGGGGAGAAAAGATGCCGGTGTGCATCGTGGTTGGTGCCGATCCGGCGTCGGTCTACTCGGCGTCGGCGCCGCTGCCGCCGATGGTCGACGAGTTCATCTTCGCCGGGTTCCTTCGCAAGGAGCCGGTGATGCTCACGAAGGCACTCACCAACGACCTCGACGTACCCTTCGACGCCGAGATCGTCATCGAGGGCGTGATCGATCCCGCGGAATCACTCGTCACCGAGGGCCCGTTCGGCGACCACACGGGCTTCTACTCCGAAGCCGACCTGTACCCCCGCGTGCAGGTCACCGCGGTGACCATGCGGAGCAACCCGGTATACGCGACCACGATCGTGGGTCGCCCGCCGATGGAGGACTTCTACCTCGGCCACGCGACGGAGCGGATCTTCCTCCCGCTGCTCAAGCTGACGACGCCGGAGATCGTGGATTACCACATGCCGGCCGAGGGCATCTTCCACAACCTCGTCTTCGTCTCGATCGACAAGCACTACCCGGGCCAGGCGTACAAGGTGATGAACGCGCTCTGGGGTGCTGGCCTCATGTCGCTCGCGAAAGTGCTCGTCGTCGTCGACAAGGAAGTGAACGTTCGCAACCCGCAGGAGGCATGGTGGGTGGCACTCAACAACATCGATCCGGAGCGCGACGTGCGCTTCACGATGGGCCCCGTCGACGTGCTCGATCACGGCAGCCGAGCCTTTACCTACGGCTCGAAGATGGGCATCGACGCAACCAGGAAGTGGCCAGAGGAAGGCTTCACGCGGAATTGGCCCAAAGTCATCGAGATGGACGCGACGACGAAGGCTCGCGTCGATGCGATGTGGCCTAAGCTCGGCCTGCCGACGCCATGACGGCCCGCCCGCCCGTCAGCCCGCCAGCGCGCCCGCCGGAAGGGCAGACCTTCGCCGGCACCTCACGCCTCGTGCGCTATGCGAACTTCGTGAAGCTCCCGCACACGGTGTTCGCCCTCCCGTTCGCGTTCGTCGGGGCGACGCTCGCGAGCTATCAGTCGCCCGTCACGCTGGCGATGGTGGGGTGGATCGCCCTCGCGTTCACGTCGGCTCGCTTTGCGGCGATGGGCTTCAACCGCATCGTCGACCGCGACGTGGACGCCCGCAACCCGCGCACGCGCATGCGCGAGATCCCGAGTGGCGCGTTAGGCGTGCGCGAAGCCGCGGCCGCGGTGGCCGCGTCGGGCCTCCTGTTCGTGTGGAGTGCCTGGCGCCTCAACCCGCTCTGCGGCATGCTCTCCCCGCTGGCCCTTGCGTGGATCTGCTTCTACAGCTACACCAAGCGGTTCACCCGCTGGTCGCACCTCGTGCTCGGCGCCGGCCTCTCCATCGCGCCCGTTGGCGGCTACCTCGCGGTCACCGGCGCATGGCCCGATCCGTGGTGGATGCCGGTGGTGCTTGCCCTCGCCGTCACCACGTGGGTCGGGGGCTTCGATGTGCTCTACGCGTTGCAGGACACCGAGTTCGATCGCGAGAATGGCCTGCACTCGATCCCCGCGACGTTGGGGGAGGGGCGCGCCGTCATGCTCACGCGCGTGCTGCACGCGTGCACGGTCATCGCCCTCGCGATCGTCGGGTGGGCGACCGGGGGCGGGATGTTGTACTTCGCTGGCGTGGCCATCACGGCGGCCCTGCTGCTCTACGAACATCGCCTGGTGAAGCCGGGCGACCTGAGCAAGCTCGACGCCGCGTTCTTCACCATGAACGGCGTGATCAGCCTCGTGTTCTTCGCGTGCGTGTTCGCCGAGCGCGTGCTCGCCTGGCGGAGCGGCGTGTGACGACCGCGTTGCTCCCCATCGTCCTCGCGATCACCGGGGCCTCCGGTGCGCCGTACGCCGTGCGCGTCCTCGAGCAGCTGGTCCGCGCGCAGCGCCGCACGTGGCTGATCGTGAGCGGGCACGGACTCCGCCTTCTGCAGACGGAGATGGACATCTCCTCGGTCGATGACTTGCGGGCACGCGTGGGGGGAGACGGGTGGGATCGGTGCGTCACCGTCTACGACGATGGCGATCGCGGTGCCGCGCCCGCCTCGGGTTCCACGCGGAGTGCCGGCATGGTGATCTGCCCGTGCTCGATGGGCACGATCTCCGCACTCGCGCAGGGGAGTTCGCGATCCCTCGTCGAGCGCGCGGGTGACGTGATGCTCAAGGAGCGTCGCCGCTTGATCCTGGTGCCGCGCGAGACGCCGGTGAGCGAGATCCACCTGGAGAACATGCTGCGGCTCACCAGGGCCGGTGCGATCGTGATGCCCGCGTCGCCGGCGTTCTACCATCGCCCCACAACGATCGACGACCTCGTGAACTTCGTCGCGGCGCGCGTGCTCGATCACCTCGACGTCGAGCACTCGCTCGTCAGGCGCTGGGGCGGGGAACCCGACGCCCTCAACCCGGGATGACGGCACCGCTGGTCATCGGGGTCATCTCGGACACGCATGGCCTCGTGCGTCCCGACGTGCACAACGCGCTCGCGGGCGTGTACCTGATCCTCCACGCGGGGGACGTGTGTGGCGACGAGGTCCTCGACGAACTCGCCACCATCGCACCGGTCGCCGCGGTCGCAGGCAACTGCGATCCCCCAGGTCATCCGCGACTGCCCGCTCGCATCGACCGCACGATCCACGGCGTGACCTTTCATGTGTCGCACGGGCACGAACTCGGCGTTCCCACGGCGGCGAAGCTGCTCGCGACCTACGATGCGTCGGTGATCATTTACGGGCACACGCATCGGCCCCTGGTGCATCGCGAGGGGGGGACGCTCGTGCTCAACCCGGGGGCCGCGGGTCCGCGTCGTTTCGATATCAAGCCAACCGTGGCACGCCTGACGATTGACGGATCGAACGTCGAGGTTGAGCTGGTCGAACTCGAGCGCTGAACCAGCACGCACGCAAAGAGTCCCAGCGCAGCGACCCGCTGCTCAGTGCTCCTGCTGCAGCAGCGTCTGGAACGGCACGGTCGCGTCCATCTCCTCTGGCCGCATCGCAAACCACGAGGTGACGAGCAAGAGCTCGTCCACCTCGTGCGACGGTACCGCGCCCGGCAGCATGTGGCGCGGCTGGAACACCTCACGCACGCGACGCTGCACGCGCTCCCACTCCTCGGGGGTGCGCGGCGCCAGGAGCGTGTCGCAAATGACGCCACGTCGAATCAGGTAGAAGCGATCGTCCGACGCGTGCCCCGGCACCATGTACACGAAGGAGAGCGATTCCACGGCGAAGCGCAGCCGCGAGAAGCGTTCGCGCAATGACTCCACGCGCTGCCACTTGTCGCGCAGGATCGCGGCGCGCTCGTACTCCATCTTCTCGCTCGCCTGCCGCATTGCCGACTCGAGCTTGAGCAGCGGGCGATCGGAGCTGCCCTCGAGGAACCCGCGCGCCTCGCGCACGCGATCGCCATACGCCCGCGCCGTCGGCGCG
>JACMLI010000475.1 GCA_014379705.1 Gemmatimonadaceae bacterium | reverse complement strand
TGACGAAGGCGGATCGCGTGTCCGGCGCGGTGCTCGTGAACGGCGAGCAACTCAACGCGCCCGTCGTCGTCTCCAGTGCGGACGTGCGCCGTACCCTGGGCACCCTCGTCGAGCCCGGTCTCTTCGATCCCGCATTCCTCTCCGCCGCGGCCAACGTGCGGATGCGGAGTCCGTCGGTGCGGGTGCACCTCGCCCTCGATGGCGACCCCACCTTCGGCGGTGGCACGCCCTGGTCCCGCGAGGCGTTAGGCGGGACGATCACCATCGCGCCCACGATGGCCCACCTCGAGCAGGCATACGACGCGGCGAAGCATGGCGGCATGGCGGAGTCCCCGTGCCTGCAGGTCACCGTGCCCACGGTGCACGACCCGAGCCTCGCGCCCGCGGGCAAGCACGTCGTCACCGTCCATGCACAGTATGCGGCACATGGGCTCAGGGGCGGCTGGAGTGCCGAGCGACGCGTCGCGTTCGGCGCGTCGGTGATGCGCCAGCTCGAGGCGCATGCGCCCCAGCTGTCGTCGCGCGTGCTGCACATGGACGTGCGGACGCCGGCGGACATCGAGGCCAGGTACCTCGTGAGTGAGGGGAGCGTGCTCCATGGCGAGCTCGCCCTCGACCAGTTCCTCTTCATGCGACCAGTCCCGGAAAGCGCGCGTCATGCGACGCCCCTGCCCGGCCTGTGGCTCTGCGGCAGCTCCACGCACCCCGGAGCGGGCACCGCCGGTGCGTCGGGATGGCTCGCCGCGCAGGAGATCCTGCGGGAGACCCCCCGATGACCTCGTCATTCGCGCGCACGGCCACAACGTATCGCCAGGGCGCGCACACCCTGGCGGGCGAGTACTACACGAGCGACGCCGTCCTGCAGGAGGAAATCGAGCGCCTCTTCCGGCGACAGTGGATGTGCGTGGGTCGCGAGGAACGCGTCGCCGACGCCGGCGCGTACCTCGTGCACGAGCGACTCGGTGAGAGCATCATCGTGGTTCGCGGCCGTGACGGCGCGGTGCGCGCCTTCCACAATACCTGCCGTCATCGCGGAACGAAGATCTGTGAAGCCGCGAGCGGACAGTTCGGCGCGACGATCCAGTGCCCGTACCATGCGTGGACCTGGTCGACCGATGGCCATCTCGTGGGCGCGCCGCACATGCAGGATGTGGAGGGGTTCGACAAGTCGGCGTATCCATTGCTTGCGGCGCCGGTGAAGCTCTGGGAAGGATTCGTGTTTGTCGCGTACGAGCCCGACCCCCCGCCGTTCGAGGAGGTGTTCCGACCGGTGATGGACCTGTTCGGCCGCTTCAACCTCCGATCCCTGGTGCGCACGGGTCGCGAGGACTACGAGGTGCGGGCGAACTGGAAGCTGATCATGCAGAACTACAGCGAGTGCCTGCATTGCCCGACGATCCACCCCGAGCTCAACCAGCTGCTCCCCTACACGAGCGGTGCCAACGACCTGCACGACGGGCCGTTCCTCGGCGGCTACATGGAGATCACGCCGCCCCACGAGAGCGTGACCATGACCGGCCGGTCGTGCGGACGCCCGTTAGGCGACCTCCCCGACGCGGATCGCCGGCGAGCGTTCTACTACACGCTCTGGCCGAACATGATGGTGAGCCTGCACCCCGACTATGCCAACTGGTACTCGGTGTGGCCGCTCTCGCCGGATCGCTCGATGGTGACGTGCGAGTGGATGATGCATCCCGGCTCGCTGGATGCGCCGGGCTACGATCCGGCGGGAGCCGTTGAGCTGTGGCACACGGTGAACGCGCAGGACTGGCACATCTGTGAGCTCAGCCAGGCGGGCGTGTCGTCACGGCACTATGTCCCGGGGCCGTATTCCCCGCGGGAGTCCATTCCGGCGGCCTGGGACCGGGCGTATGTGGAGGCCATGACGCCGTGAGTCGGGATTCGGGATTCGGGATTCGGGATTCGGCGTGAATCGGTTCGACCAATCACGAATCCCCAATCACGAATCCCGGCTCCTAGAACTCGATCTGCGCCCCCAGCTCGACGACGCGATTGGGCGGGATGCCGAAGTACTGCGTCGCCGAGCGCGCATTCTTGGACATGACGGCGAAGAGCTGCTTGCGCCATTTAGCCATCCCCGGTCCCCTGGTCGGAATGAGCTGTTCGCGCCCGAGGTAGTAGGAGGTGTCCATGCGCCGCGTGTGGACCCCCGCCTCCGACAAGCGCGCGCGGATGTCCTCCACATTCGGTGTCTCCATGAACCCGTAGCTCGCTTTGACGCGATAGATGCCGTGTGACAGTCGCTCCACGGTGATGCGCTCCGCGCTCGGCACTTCCGGGACTTGCTGGACCAGGATGGACAGCAGGATCACCTGCTCGTGCAGCACCTTGTTGTGCTTCAGGTGGTGGAGGAGTACGACGGGGGTTCCTTCGGCCTCGGAGGTCATGAACACCGCGGTCCCCGGCACCCGAACCACCTTGCCTGACGCCAGGCTCTCGACGAAGTCCTTCACCGGGAGCGATCGCTCTTCGAGGAGGCGCCGGAGATGCACCCGCCCGGCCTTCCACGTGGTCAGCAGCGTGAAGATGAAGAGCCCGAGCGCGAGGGGCACCCACCCGCCGTGCATGATCTTGATCGCGTTCGCGCCGAAGAAGGCGAGGTCGATCGCAAGAAAGAGTCCGCAAAGCAGGCCCGCCTTGAGCGGAGACCAGTTCCACCGGGATCGCGCGATCTCATGGAAGAGGATCGTCGTGATAGCCATGGTCCCGGTCACGGCGATCCCGTACGCCGCCCCGAGCCGGCTTACCGAGCCGAACCCTGCGACGACGGCGAGGCATCCGATCATCAGGAGCCAGTTGATCTCCGGGATGTAGATCTGACCGGCTAACTGCTTGGACGTATGGATGATCGTCACACGTGGGCAGTATCCGAGTTGTACGCACTGCTGCGTGATGGAGAACGCACCGGAGATGAGCGCCTGCGATGCGACGATGGCGGCCAGCGTCGCCATCACGAGGAGTGGAACAAAGAACCAGGACGGGGCGAGGTTGTAGAACGGGTTCGTCGACGCCGACGGATCCCGCAGGATCAGCGCGCCCTGTCCGAAATAGTTGAGCAGAAGGGCAGGAAAGACGAGGCCGAACCACGCATAGCGGATCGGCTTTCGTCCGAAGTGACCCATGTCCGCGTAAAGCGCTTCCGCCCCAGTGACAGAGAGCACGACCGCCCCGAGGACCACGATGGCGTGCATGCCGTGAGCCATGAAGAAACGGACCGCGTAGACCGGATTGATCCCGAGGAGGATCTGGGGTTCACGCACGACCTCGGCGACCCCGAGGACCGCGAGGGTTACGAACCAGGTCGCCATCACGGGTCCGAACACGATCCCGACCTTGGCCGTGCCGAATTTCTGGAACAGGAAGAGCGTGAACAGGATCACCAGGGTGGCGGGCACCACGAAACGTGCGAACCCCGGCGCACCGACCTGCAGTCCTTCCATGGCGCCGAGCACGGAGATGGCGGGCGTGATGATAC
>JACMLI010000474.1 GCA_014379705.1 Gemmatimonadaceae bacterium | reverse complement strand
TGCCACCAGCTCGGCACGAAGGGGACGCGCGAGTTCCCGCCGTCGTTAGGCAAGCACGCGTCGTCGGTCGCCGCCTGGGAACGCCGGTTGCAATCGGGCCAGGCCGGAGGCCAGATGCTCGGCGCCCTCACCCCGCTGGGTCGCGAGCGCATGCTGGCCATGTTCGCCGACTGGACGGACCGCATCGCGAACGGCGAAGTGCCTCCCACGCCGCCCCGTCCACGCGGCATCGAGCGCAACGTGGTCATCACGCAGTGGGACTGGGCCGATCCCAAGGCGTACCTGCATGACGTCGTCACCACCGACCGTCGCAAGCCGACGGTGAATGCCAACGGCAAGATGTATGGCGCGCTCGAACTCTCTGCCGACTACCTGCCGGTGCTCGATCCCGTGCGGCACGAGGCGAGTCGCGTCGCCCTCACCGTCCGCGACTCGGCCACACCGCGCACGAGCGCCGCCATCGCGGCGCCCTCTCCGTACTTCGGGAACGAGCCGATCTGGACGAGCCGGAACAACGTGCACAATCCGATGCTGGATGAGCGCGGACGCGTCTGGATCACCTCGGCGGTGCGCGCACCGGCCAACCCGGCATTCTGCAAGGCCGGGTCGGAGCATCCCTCGGCGAAGCTCTATCCGCTCGAGCGCTCCAGTCGTCACCTGGCCATGTGGGACCCGGCGGCGCAGAAGCTCACGCACATCGCGACCTGCTTCAGTACGCACCACCTGATGTTCGCGGAAGACGCGAACCAGACCCTGTGGACGAGTGGTGGTGGCCCGGTCGTCGGGTGGCTCAACCGGAAGATGTTCGAGGAGACGGGAGACGAGGAGAAGTCGCAGGGGTGGACGGCGCTCATTCGCGATGCGAACGGCAACGGGCGACGCGATGCGTACGTCGAAGCGGACCAGCCGAACGATCCCGCGAAGGACAAGCGCATCGCCGCCAGCTTCTACTCGGTCGCTCCCGCTCCCGACGGTTCCGTCTGGGGATCGTCGTTAGGGTTCCCCGGGGCGATCGTGCGCCTCATGCCCGGCGCACACCCGCCGGAGACGGCGCTGGCGGAGATCTACGAGCCCCCGTTCAACAACCCAAACGCTCCGGTACAAGGCTATGCACCGCGCGGCATGGACATCGACCGGGATGGCGTGGCGTGGGTCGCGCTTGCCAGCGGCCACCTGGGCCGCTTTGATCGGCGAAAGTGCCGGTCGCCGCTGAACGGGCCCGCCGCCACTGGCCAGCACTGCCCCGAAGGATGGACGCTGTACCAGGAGCCGATGCCGCAGTTCAAGGGCGTGACCGATCCGGGAAGCGTCGAGGCCAGCTACTACACGTGGGTCGACCAGTTCGACACCTTCGGCCTCGGGCGCAACACGCCCATCAACACGGGGAATGCCGCGGAAGGGCTGCTGGCACTCAAGGATGGCCAGTGGGTCGTGCTGCGCGTGCCGTACCCGATGGGCTTCTACACGAAATGGATGGATGGTCGCATCGACAACCCCAACACAGGGTGGAAGGGGCGAGGGCTGTGGACGACGATCAGCACGCGGGCCCCGTTCCACATGGAAGGGGGCAGCGGCACCACGAGCAAGGTGATGAAGTTTCAGCTGCGCCCGGATCCGTTGGCGCGCTGATCGCAGGCGCCACGCCGCTCGAAAGAATGGCAGCCTGAGCTGCGTCGGACGCGCACGGTTCCCGCCGACGCCCGGCGCGGCGTGTCCCGCACCGGCCGGGCATGGACTTTGTATGGGACAAGGTTGCCGGTGCAGATGCTACGTCTCTCTCCCGGTGACACTTTCCCGTGGGTGGAGGTTGACGATGCGCGCTGCAACCCTGCAGGTCCTGCTGCTACTGACGGCCGTCGCGTGCGGTGGCGACGACGAACCCACGGCGCCCTCGATTCTCCAGGTTGGCGGGGCGTGGACGTTTACCGAGAGCTACACGGACACGCCACTCCAGACAACGTGCACCAACCAAGCCACCGTGACCTTCGCGCAGACCGGAGCGAGCTTCAGTGGAAACTCGGTCCAGACTGGAAGCTGCACGGATCCCACCGGCACCTTCGCCAACTCCGGCACCTTCCAGCTCCGCAACGGCCGCGTCGACAACAACAACGTCCAGTGGACGGATGACGGCGAGCCCGTGTGCAACTACACCGGCACGATCTCGGGCACGCCGCCAAATCGCATGAGCGGCACCGTGAGGTGCAATGGAGTCGTAGCCAACGTCAGCTACGACGCTCGGGGCACCTGGCAAATGACTCGCTGACGGATGGCGTGGGACCTCCGTCAGTCAGAAGTCACGGACGCGCCGTGGCTCGCTCGACGATCACGTCGAGCGGGATGTACCACCCCGACTCCACCGACTTGACCTCCATGCGCCAGCGCCCGGGGGCTCGCGGGATCACCTCGAAGTCGGCGGTTTCTCCCGGCCCCATCTCCACATAGGCAGGTCGCTCCGTCGCGAGAGCCACGGGCAGGTCTGCGCCATCCTTCGCGATCGCGCGCCACCGAAGCACGGTGGAGTCGGTGCGCATCGAGAAGGCAATCCGCCAATCGGGATGGATGCTCACGATGCGGAGGCGGTGCGTCTCGCCCACCGTAAGGTGGAGCGGTCTCGGCGTCCGTCGGCCGTTCACGAGGGCATACGGACTCTCGATCTTCTTCTCGACCTCGGGGCCGCCACCACCCGCAATGATCACGTGATCGTGCAGCGTGTCACGCGGCGCGTCGGTCACGAGAAGGGCGCCATACATGCCGGAGCTCATCTGGTGGCGGTCGTCGAGGTGGGAGTGATACGGAAAGGTGCCGGAACGCGGTGGAATGAACGCGGCGACGAACGAGTCGTTCGGGGCCACCTGCTGGTAGATGCGATTCCCCAGGCCACTCCACTGCGGCACGCCATCGGGAAAGCTCTCGATCTCGAGGCCGTGCCAGTGAATCGAGGTGGGCTCCTCGAGGTTGTTCTTCACGACGATCCGCACGGGCTGACCGCGTCGCAGCTCCAGCACCGGCCCGGGAAGCGAGACGCGGGTGCGCGGCGGCGCGCTGTCACCCCGTTGCAACGCGAAGCCGATCGCGGGTGCGCCGGTCACCAGTCGCCCCGGTTCCTTCTGCACGAACAGGCGCAGCGTGCGCGCGTTCTCGAGCGATGGCTCCACATACGTGGGAGACGGACGCACCCGGATGCCGACGGCGAGTCCGCGCATGCCATGTTCGCGCGGCCCGACATGTGCCGGTCCATGCATTGCCGCGCTGTCCTTCGGTGAACCGCTCAGCGTCACGGCCTCGTCGACGTGAAACGCGAAGTGACAATGCAGGAGCCAGTTCCCTGGCGTGTTGGCCACGAAACTCAGGGTCGTCGTGGATCCCGGTTTCACGACGTCGGTGTTGCTGAGGAACTGCTGACCCAGCGGCACGGGGACGTCCACACCCTCCCTGCCATGCGACTCGAGCCGGTAGTAGAAGCCGTGCAGGTGCATCGGGTGGTGCAGCGGGAGCGCGTTCACGATGCGGAAGCGCGTCGAGTCCCCCTGCATGAGGTCGAGCCGCTGGGTGTGCGGCCAACCCTTTCCGTTGATCAGCGACACCACTTCGAAGGGGCGGCCATCGTCATAGGGATGGAACCACTCGCTCAGCACGAAGATGTGATCGGCCATCGTGGCGCGGCCAGGCGGGTCGACCACGATGACGCCATTCAGCTGGCTGTCGAGCCAGAGGCGGTCCTCGAACCCCGAGCCCGCGAATGCGGCGAAGTAGAGATGCGTCCCCACCTGATCGAGCCGATACCGCACCTCGCGCGTCGATCTCGCCGCGAGCGTTATGGTGTCGGTGCCTGACGCCATGCCCGGGCGCAATCCCGAGACGGTGAACGCCGAGTCCCCGGGGTTGCGCAGCGTGACGTGCAACTCGGTGCCGCGCGGGACGCGAATGAGCGGCCCCGGGACCAGCGCACTTCCCCCACGCTCGGCGAAGGCGAAGATCGGCACTTCGGGGTCGTCGTCGCCCTCAGGCTTCCAGGCAGCGGTGACGATGTCGAGCTTGAGCGACAGCGTCGTACCGCTCCGCACGCCAGCAGGTCGCGTGTTCTCATGCACCACGGCGCGAACAGCGCCAGCGGCGGGACGAGGCAAGGGAACGCGCGGGAGGGGAGCGACCAGCTGGGCGTGAAACACCGCCAGCAGGAACGCGGGGG
>JACMLI010000061.1 GCA_014379705.1 Gemmatimonadaceae bacterium | reverse complement strand
CTTTCGCGCCGTAGACAAACTGATCACGAATTTCCATCTTCCCCGCTCCACCCTCGTGATGCTCGTCGCCGCGTTCGCGGGATACGAGCTGACGATGCGGGCCTACCGGGAGGCAGTCGATGAAGGGTATCGCTTCTACTCATATGGCGATGCGATGGTGGTCGTGTAGCATCGCGCTGGCGGGCGCCGCCTGCAGCACGACGCAGCAGTACTTCGTCCCATCGGAGGAGCAGCCACGCCTCACGACGGATCTGATGCGCGACCGCGGCCACAACATCGTGCGCGCGGAATGTCCGCGGCTGCTTGGCGTGCGAAAGACGGCGACGGGGGTCGCGCACATCCGCGTCGACGTCGAATCCGACGGCGAGGTGCGCCGTGCCATGATCACGCACAGCTCGGGCGACGAGCGCATGGACGAGATCTTCGGGGGCCTTGCCGCACAGCTGAAGGTCGATCCGCCGGCGAACGTGAGCGGGGAGACGATTCCCGGCACGCTCAAGATCGGCTACTCGTGCTCGCCGACGGCCGGAACGATCACGGTCGAGGGAGTGACCTGGACGGGATGAGCGATCGGGACTTCTCGTTCACGATCGATGCGACCGCCGGCGCCGCCCGCGCCGGCGTTTTCATCACGCCCCACGGACCGGTCGAGACGCCGACGTTCATGGCCGTGGGTACGCAAGCCACGGTAAAGACCCTCGACCCGCGCGAGCTGCGCGAAGCGAGAATGCAGATGATTCTCGCCAACGCGTATCACCTGCATCTGCGCCCCGGCGAGGAGATCATACGCCAGATGGGCGGTCTGCATCGCTTCATGCAGTGGGACGGCCCCATCCTCACCGACTCCGGCGGCTTTCAGGTGTTCTCCCTAGAGACGCTGCGCACCGTCAGCGAGGAGGGCGTGGAATTCCGCAGCCATATCGACGGATCGCGCCGGTTCTTCTCGCCCGAGAGCGTGATCGCGATCGAGCGCGCCCTGGGCGCCGACGTGATCATGCAGTTTGACCACGTTGTCCCCGGCCAAGCGGAATACGGGCTGGCGAGTGAAGCGAGCAGCCGGAGCATTCGGTGGCTGGAGAGGTGCGTGGCGGCCTTTGAAGCGGGCCAAGGGCCCCAGGCCCTGTTCCCGATCCTCCAAGGCGGTATTCACGCCGACCTGCGCCGCGAAGCCGCGCGGGCGATCCGCACCCTCCGGGACTTCGCCGGCTACGCCATCGGCGGCCTGTCCGTCGGCGAGGCGAAGCCGCAGATGTACGCCATGCTCGAGGTCGTCCACGAGGAACTGCCACAGGACCGGCCGCGCTACCTCATGGGGGTCGGCTTCCCCGAGGATCTCGTCGAGGGCGTGGCGCGCGGCGTCGACCTGTTCGACTGCGTCGCCCCGACGCGCAATGGGCGGCAAGGGACGGCATTCACGTCCGACGGGAAGCTCAATGTGCGGCGGGCCGAGCTGCGCGCGGATCCACGGCCCCTCGATGAGACATGCGACTGCTCGACCTGCACGCGCTTCTCGCGGGCCTACATCCGCCACCTCTTCGCCAGCGACGAGGTGCTTGGGCTGCGGCTCCTGTCGCTGCATAATGTACATTTCCTGACCGCGAT
>JACMLI010000473.1 GCA_014379705.1 Gemmatimonadaceae bacterium | reverse complement strand
CGTGGCCACGCGTCTTCGACGCCCTGTTCGCCGAGTACCTGGAGCTTGCCGGGGCCGGCGTGGAGCGGCACGGCCCCGGCGTCCGCGATCTCCCCGCGGTCACGCGCCCGGCGCGACCCGTGGTGACAACCTCAGTCGTGCCTGAGGGCCACCATCGGGTCCACGCGTGATGCCCGCCAGGCCGGCACACCGTTGGCCAGTGCCGCCACGGCGGCGAGGACGGCGAAGGCCAGGCCGAAGCTCACCGCGTCGAACGCGCTGACGAAGAGCACCGCCGACAGGGCGCGGCTTGCCACGGCCGCCAGGGCGATGCCCAGGACGCCACCGGCCAGGACGAGGGACATGCCCTCGCCCATGACCATGCCCACCACCTGACGCGACTCGGCGCCCAGCGCCTTGCGGACGCCGATCTCGCGGACGCGTCGGCTGACGGAGTACCCGATCACGCCATAGAGGCCGATGGATGCGACCGCGAGGGCGAGCGCACCGAACGCGCCGATGAGCCACGCGCCGGCCCGCACCGGGAAAAGTCGCACGTTCGCCATGTCGCGGAGCGTGCCGGTGTCAAGGAACACAAAGTCGGGGTCGAGGGCCTTGAACACCTGCGTGAGTGCGCCGAGCGCGGGAGCGGCGGGCCCCCGCGTGCGGACCACGAAGTTCGAGAACAGGGCGTCGGCGCCTAACGGGAAGTGGAGGTACGGCTTGGGCTGCTCCCCCGGCGTGTCGACCCGGTAGTCGGCCACCACGCCCACGATACGCCATGGGACCCCACCGAAGCGCAGGCGGATGTCGCGGCCAACGGCGTCCTCGCCGGGCCAGAAGCGATCGGCCAGCGTCTTGTTGACCACGACGACGCGGCGGTTCTCCGCTCGATCCGCGGCGTCGATGCCGCGCCCCGCGACCAGGGGGAGCCCGAAGGTCTCGAGGTAGCGCTCGTCGACGTACGTGCCGTCCATGGTGAACGGTCGATCGGTGGCGGCGGTCTGGCGGCCGTCGATGAACACACTGAATCCGTTGTTGTTGAGCGAGAGGGGAATCCGGCTGGTGAGCGTGACGTCCTCCACCTGGGGCATCGCGGCGATGCGCTGGCGCGCCGTCTCGTTGAAGGCCCTGGCGCGCGCATTGTCGTATCCGTTCATCTCCATCGCATTCGCGAAATAGGCGAGGCGGTCGCCGTCGTACCCGAGGTTCACCTTGCCCGCCGCACTGACGCTGCGCACCAGCAGCGCGCCCGCGACGACCAGCACCAACGACACCGCGACCTGCAGCACGACGAGGCCGTCGCGCAGTTCCACGCGCTTGCGGGGCCCCATCCACGCGCCACCGTCCTTGATCGAGGCGACGAGGTCGGGGCGCGAGGCACGCAGCGCCGGCAGCAGGCCGATGAGGATGCCGGTGACGAGGGCGGTAACGAGCGTGAACACCAGCACGCGCCAGTCGGGCTCGATGCGCAGGCCGAGGTCGACCGGGAGCGGCGGTTGCACGCGCGCGATCACCGTCGAGAGCCACGCGGAGAGCGGAACGGCGATGAGCGCCCCGCCTAACGCAAGCGCCAGGCTCTCGGTGAGGAGCTGCCGCAGGAGGCGCGACCGGTTCGCCCCGAGGGCAATGCGCAGCGAGATCTCCCGCCGCCGCCCGGCAGAGCGGGCCAGCATCAGGTTGGCGAGGTTGCCGCAGGCGACCACCAGGACGAGAGTGACCGCGCCGATGAGGACGAGCCCCACCGGTCGGACGGCGCCATCGGCGTCGGGATTGATGCGCACATCGCTGGTCGGCACCAGCGCGACGCGCTCCTGCGCATTGGTCTCGGGATGCGCCGCCTCGAGCCGAGCCGCCATCGTCACGAACTCGGCGCGCACCGCATCGGGCGTCACGCCGGGTTTCACGCGTCCGCGCAGCCACAGCCAGCGCTCGCCTCGCCGGTCGAGTCGCGTCGCCCCCGCCATGCGACCCGTGACGCGATGGTTGCCGATCGGCTCGACGTCCGCGACCATCGCCGTCGGGATCCACATCTGCGCGCTCACGGCGGGCATCATCCCGCTGAACCGTTCCGGGGCGACACCAACGATGGTGTACATCCGGCCGTTCATGCGGAACTGCGTGCCCACCACGCCGCGATCACCACCAAAGCGCGATTGCCAGAAGGCGTGGGAGATGACGGCGACGGGGAGCGCGCCGGCTGCCGCGAACTCCTCAGCCGTGAAGCTCCGGCCCACCGCGAGGGGAACGCCCAGGACCTCGAAGTATCGCTCGGTGACGAGTTCGCCGATCACGAGGTTCGACGCCCGGGAGATGGTCGCGTGGGCGAAGAAGTTGGAGTATCCCACGACGCCCGAGAGCGTGGTGGTTTGCTGGCGGTAGTCGAGGTAGTCCGGGTACGAGTGCGTGCCGTGCGTCGCGGACGTTGCCTCGTGACCGTAGATGTCGATGAGTTCGGCCGGGCGTTCCACGGGCAACGGACGATACAGGACCGCGTTGACGATGCTGAAGATCGCGCTGTTGACGCCGATGCCGAGCGCGAGGGTCAGGAGCGCGACGACCGTGAAGCCTGGTGATCGGCGCAGGCCGCGGAGGGCGTAGCGGATGTCCTGCGCGAGCGTGTCCATGGGTGCCGATGGTCAGGGTTGGCGTGGGGCCGGACGCGTGCGATGCCAGATCACCACGACGCCGCACGCCGACTTGTTGGTCCCACCGTATTGCAGTGGTGCCTCGTTGGCGCGCGTGTAGACCTCGATGCCGGCAATCCGCGTGGGGTCGGTCCAGAAGTCGATGTCGATCACGCCATCGACTTCCGCTTCGGCGGTGGCCTCCAGGCGCTGCCCGTCGACCCACACGGTGGGCGGACACTGCCCGCCGCGCGTATCAGTCATGAAGAGGCGGCTGCCGCGCCCCGCGGACTTGAAGAGCGTTCCAGGGAAGCGGCCAATCAGTTGCGCCGGCGTGACGCCAGGGGCTTTCGCAATGTCATCGGCATCGAGGTAGCGACCCGAGCCCGCGCGGCTCCGCTCCATGAAGCCCACGCGCGAGAGGACGACGTCGGCGGTCTCGAGGATGCTCACGGCAGCGAGCGTCGTCACCGAGCGGCTGAGCGTGACCGACAGGGTGTTCGCGTTAGGCCCCGTGCGCAGGTCCATCGCGTGGCGGGCGGCGTCGAACCCGACCGCCCTCACCGCGACCGTCGTCGTGCCCCCCGGGAGG
>JACMLI010000472.1 GCA_014379705.1 Gemmatimonadaceae bacterium | reverse complement strand
GGAGAGCAGGTGCCCGTAACGTGCCTCCTTTTGCCCCGGACGGCGGGGAAGGCGCGCGACCAGCGGCGTGGAGGGCCGATCGACGAGGCCTTCGATCGCTGCCTCAATGCGTTCAGCGTCCTCCCCCGGGACGAGACGCGCAGCACGGCTCCTCACTTCGGCGAGCGTCTGCGATCCTCGCAGCGCCAGGACACAAAGCACGGCGAGCTCGAGGCGCGACAACTCGGCGGCATCCACCAGGAGGTGCTCGAACTTGGGCACGCGCGAGCCGATGGACTGGAACGATCGCACGAGGGTCGCACGCCGCAGCACCGTGAGCGCCGCCGCCACCGCGTCCTCGTCGAGGGCCATGACCGGGTCGCGGTTCGACGACTGGTTGCACGCGCTGGTGAGCGAGTTGAGCGAGAGCGGATAGTGATCCGGCGTGGACAACTCCTTCTCAACGAGGGAGAAGAGGACGCGGACTTCCACGGGAGCGAGCGTTGGCGGCAACATGCGCCAAGCGTATCGCCAGCCGCGCCACGGGGCAACGACGCGTCACCAGGTCGATCGCAGCACGACGTTGGGGTCCGCGCGCGCTGCACGCAGCGCAGGAATCGCGCTGGCGAGGATCGTCACCCCGACCAGCAGGCCGATCACGATCGCGAACACGCCGGGATCCCACGCGCGTTGGCTGAACAAGAGTGGCTCGAGCCACCGGCTCCCGGCGAGCGCGAGGGCAGTCCCGAGCGCGATGCCCATCCCAGCCTGCCGCAAGCCGTGACCCACGACGAGCCGCATCGCGTCTCCAGCTCGCGCGCCAAGGGCGACGCGCACGCCGAGTTCGTGCATGCGTTGCGCGACGTCGTAGCTCACCACGCCATAGAGTCCGACGGCAGCAACGACGAGGGCGAGGAGTCCCAGGGCACCGAACATCGTCGCCCCCAACTGCCAGGAGCGATGCGCCGCGTCCACGACATCGCTCATCCGCTGCGTCGTGACGTACGACGCGCCGGGCATCACCTGCTGCAGGGCGCGCCGAATGCGCTCGTCGTCGACCACGGCATCGCCACGCACCTTAAGAAGGAGCCCCACGGCGCCGCCGGGCCAGAACTGCTCCATGGGCAGGTAGTAGTGCAGCCTTGCACCGTCGAGAAGGCCCTGCTGCACCATGTCCTCCGCCACGCCCACCACGGTGGCGCACGGCATGGTGTCGGCAAACACGCGCATGCACTTGCCGATCGCTTCCTCCCCGGGCCAGAGCGTGCGCGCCATCGTCGCGCCAACCACCACGACCCGCGGCGCGTCAGCGTGGTCCAACTCCGTGATGCCGCGGCCGCGCACAAGGCGCGTTCCCATCACGCGGAAATAGTCCGGTGTCGTCGACTGGTAGGTGAACTGCCCGAAGCGCTCCACCGAGTCGATGCCCGGGACGAACAGTGAGGTGGCGTTCGTTCGCAGCAACGGCACGGTCATCACGGCGCTCGCCGCCTCGACGCCCGCGATCCCTTGCGCTGCCGTGAGCAGCGTCCGGCGCAGGACAATCAATCCCGCCTCATCGATCCTCTCCCCGCGCAGGTTCTGCGTCGCGAGGATCACGCCGTCCGGGTCGTAGCCGAGTCGCATCGAGGTGACGCGACCGAGGCTCCTGACGAACAACCCCGCCCCCACAAGCAGCATGACCGACAGCGCGCCCTGCGCCACGAGGAACAGGGTTCGCAGCCTCGGCAGGTGAAGGTTGCTCCCCGAACGCGCGGCGCCCGCGCCGCGGAATGCCACGCCGAGGTCCGCGCGCCCCCAGAAGAACGCCTGGGGAAGGCCCGCCACGACGCCCGCGAGGATCGCGC
>JACMLI010000471.1 GCA_014379705.1 Gemmatimonadaceae bacterium | reverse complement strand
CGCAGGTAGACGGCGCGGCCGTAGCCCACGCCCGAGGCGCGCACGCGCTCGACCCAGCCGTCGGCGACGGCACGCACGGGCTTGCCCGTCGTGGCTTCGGTCGAGTAGTCGAGGCCGGCGTGGAAGCGGCCCTCGCGGTATTCCCCGAAGCCCGAGGTCAGGCCCGGGCTCTGCGCCAGCGGAGGGATGAGTGCCGTGAACAGGGACAGGGTCGATGCCGAGGCGAGGAGCGCGCGCATCGGCCGACCGTACCCGCGGCCCCCGGACGGGTCAAGGCAGCGCGCCCGCGCAATGCGCCATGCACGATGCACGGCACGTCGCCCATGCACGATGCACGGCGCCAGCGGGGTACGTGCCGACGGCGAAGAAGGCGCGCGGCATCATGCGTCGCGCGACCCCTTTCGAGTTGCACGTTGCGGCTCACGGCGCTGCGGGCGGGTCGGCCCGGCCGATCCGGCTTGCCCACCCCGGCCGGCCGGCGATGGCACGGGGCTTGCCCTTGTCGGCCCCGCGAGATCCCCTGCCGGGGATCGCCGACACACGGAAGTCCGAGCCACCACCCGACACGGAGGTCCCCCGTCATGAATCCGCGCCGCACCCTGGCGTTCCCCGTCGCTCTCGTCGCCCTCGTCGCCCTTGCGGGCTGCGGAACCGACAACACGCTCTCCGGTCCGGCCCCCACGGATTCGGCGCCGCCCAGCGCGCCGACGAACATCCGTGAGGTCGAGCGCGGCGCGATCTCCGTCCTCGCCTGGGATGCCAGCCCGGACGCCGACGTGGTCGGCTACGACGTCTACATGTACTCGCCCGATCCCGCCCGCGAGGCCGCCTACGTGCGCGTCAACGCGTCGACGGTCGTGGGCGAGGAGTTCGCGATCAGCGGCCCGTCGGCGACCTCGTGGTACCGGGTCAAGGCCGTCGACCAGTCGGGCAACCGCAGCTCGTCGTCCGGCGCGGCGTACATCGACAGCATCGAGCCCATCGGCGGCGACACGCCGACGGACGAACTGCCCATCCTGCGGTAGTCGGAGCACCCCGCGCCCAGGGAAGGGTGGCGGAAACACACGAGGGGAGCCGGAAGGATCCGGCTCCCCTCCTTCGTTTCAGTCTAGGTGAACGAGGCGGGTGACGAGGCTTCCCGCGCCCCAGCGCAGGGTGGCGAGATAAATGCCTGAGGGAACCCGCGCACCCTGTTCGGATCGAGTATCCCAAGCCGTCGTGCCCGAGTCCAATCCTGCCCCGATATCAGGGAAACGGCGGATAAGGGAGCCCCGGACGTCGTAGATGCTGATCGAAGCCCGCTCGGATCGCGTCGGCAAGGTCCATTCAAACACGTAGACGCTCCCGGTTCGCGGTGGAGATCCAGAATTGCGCACACGCAGAACGGGGGCATTTTGAACGATGGGGGGATCGTCGTCGCCTCCCCCACCTCCGCACGTCGACGTCGCCGTGAGCTGAGCCCAATTGCCGAATGCGGACCACTGCGAGAACTCGTCCCGGGCGCGCAGGCGGAAGTAATACGTCAGGCAGGGATTGCGACCCGAGTAGACGTACTGCTGAGCCGTCCCACCTGCCGCGGGGGCAGGCTGCGGGGACACCGCGATCCAGGGTGACATCGAAGTCAACTCCCCCGTCCAGCAGACCTGCATCTCGTACGCGGCGCACGTTCCCGCGGCCCCGTCGTCTCCAGGAGCGGTCCAGTTCAGGCGGATCCCGGTAGTTCCTTGCAGTGACGCGGCTAGATTCGTGACCACGCTCGGGGGTGTCCCGTCGATGACGATCGTGCGCGGTAAGGAGAGGAAAGACATGTCTTGGCTGCCGCGCGAGCGCACCGCGTACGCCGCCGTATTCGATGGTGCCGAAGGGTCGGTGTAACTCGTCGTCGTCCGCGTGGCGAGCCACGTCCAGCTCCCGCAGCCGGGCGAGGGACTGGACGTCCGGTACACGTCGTAGCCCTGGACACCGCCAGTGGAAGCGGCCCAACTCAACTGGACCGGAGCAACGCCACCCGTGACCGCTCCGGACTGCTGTGCCGTGACATTCGTTGGAATCGACGGAGGCGAGGGGATTGGAAGATTCCACGGTTGAGCCGATGCGAACAAGACTTCGCCATCCTCCAACCTATACTCGTACTCCGTGTCCCGTGTCACCCCGTTGTCGTAATACGTGTAGTTATGCGTGGCGGGATTGAACACCTTGGGAATCTGCGCAATCTCGACGAACCCATCCAGGCAGTTGGCGCGGCGACTAAGGCGGTAGTACATCCCTGTGCCCGGCGCGTTCAGATCCTGGTCCGAGACTTCGATCTGGACGCGCTGCGACTGCGCCGTCGCGTTCTGAGTCAAGTTCCTTAGCACTGGAATGTCGGGGGAGCATCCGTAGTACGCCTGAGCGTGCTCGCGTTCGCAGGGCAGGAGATCGCGTACCTTCTTGGCCAATTCGAGACCGGCGTACATGACCGTCCCCGTGGTCGGGTTGTGATCCAGTCCCAGGGAGTGGCCCAATTCGTGGAGCAGGACCGACGGTAGGTCGATTTGCCACGCATTGATCAAGTGGCAGCCGCTATCGCAATCCCGCCATGTCAGGCCTACATTGTTTCCCGTGGGATCCCGCGCGAGGTAGATGATGCATCCTGAGATGTAACAGGTATGTTCAGCAACGACCGTCTCGGCAGCGGCCAGCGGATTCTCGTTACGAGCATACGCCTTGTTCTCGATGTTGGCCTGCGACTCCCACACGATGCGGAATGGCGCGCTCGAGCTCGCGTTCGCATTGTCGTCCGAAGGCGTGTTCGTGTTCGGGCCTGGGCACACTGCCTTCCAGGTATTCATTGCAGTCTGAGCGGCGGCCTTCACCTGCTCTGCACTCATGTCACTCGGGACGCCTGCCGGCAGCGGCGTCACGTACCAACTGGCGCTCTGGAAAGGAGGCATCGGACGAATCCATCCGTAAAGCGGGATAATGTTGCACGCGAACCCCGATCCACACTCCGCCTCCGCGTCGCGAACGGCCGAGCCGCAGAGCAGAAGCATGACGAGACACCCGAATCGAGCACTCATTCGCAGTCCCCTTGCGATCGCGCGGCCCATCATCTGTCCGCCGTACGCAACTTCAGGG
>JACMLI010000470.1 GCA_014379705.1 Gemmatimonadaceae bacterium | reverse complement strand
TGCTCGCCCGCGACGAGAACCCGTCGGCGAGCCACCAGCTCATCGGGCTCAATGCCACTGCCAAACTCGGGGCCGGCACGACATTGTTTGCCGAATACGCGCGCACCGAGGACGTATCGGGCACGGACGGCAACGCCCAGCGCGTCGAGCTACGCCACCAGTCGGCCGGGTTCGACGCCCGCGCCTTTGCCGTGCACAGCGACGACGCTTTCTACAACCAGTCCTCTATCTACGCCGGTGGACGCACGGAGGTCGGTGGGCGGTTCTCACGGCAGCTCGCCGAGGGCACCAACCTCGTCGGCGAGGCGATTCGCACGGAGCTCGGCGGCAGCGCCCTTCGCCGCCAGGGTGCGCTGCTCTCCATTGAGCGCCAGTTCAACGAGAGCGTCCGCGCGGAGTTCGGGCTTCGCTATGTGAAGGACAACACGCCGGCAGGTGGCCTGCCGACCAACGGGCTCGTGGATCGGGACATGAGCGCGGTGCGTGGACGCGTGCAATACACGCTCCCGAAGCAGACGCGCACCTCGATCTTCGGCGAAGTCGAGCAGGACATCCGCGATGCCGACCAGCGCCGGCTCGCCGTGGGTGGGGAGTACATCCTCTCCAACCGCGCGCGCGTCTACGGTCGCCACGAACTGCTCTCCGGCCTGAGCGACCCGTACGCTCCAACAGGCGCCGGGGACAAGCAAGTCACGGTGTTCGGCATCGACGCCGACTACCTCCGCAACACGCAGATGTTCAGCGAGTATCGCGCGCGCGACGCCTTCGCCGGCCGTGACGCCGAGGCCTCGATCGGGCTCCGCAATCGCTTTGCCCTGGCGCCGGGACTGCTCGTGAACACCTCGTTCGAGCGCGTTTCACCGCTCACCGCGCCTGGTGCCTCGTCAGGCAACGATGCGCTCGCTGTCACCGGTGCCGTGGAGTGGACGCGTCCCGACCTCTGGAAGAGCACGGCGCGCCTCGAGTTCCGCAACGCGGACACGGGCGACAACGCGCTGGCCTCCTTTGGCTACGCGCGCAAGTTGTCGCGCGACTGGACGCTCCTCGGCCGCACGCTGTGGGACGACTCCGATGCTGCGCAGCGCCAGACCCGTGGCTTCTCGCAGCTCGGGGTCTCCTGGCGCGAGACGGATCGCAATCGCTGGAACGCGCTCGCGCGCTATGAGCACCGCTTCGAGCGCCACACCGCGTCGCCCACGCAACTCGCGACGCGCGACCTCGCCCATGTCCTCGCCGCCCTGGTCAACTACCAGCCGGTGCAGCGCTTCACGCTGTCGGGACGCTACGCGGCCAGGGCTTCCAGCAACCAGGCCAACGGCACGGAGACAAACAGCACGGCGCAGCTCTTCATGGGGCGCGGCGTCATGGACGTGAGCCACCGCCTGGACCTCGGTCTCATCTCCAGTACCCTCGTGAGCGACGGGTTCTCGGAACGTCGCTATGGGCTCGGCGGGGAACTTGGCCTGATCGTGATGAAGAACCTGCGCGTCGCGGGCGGTTACAACGTCTTTGGCTTCACCGATAAGGACCTCCAATCCTTCGGCACGACGCGTCGCGGGCCGTATCTCGAGCTGGGCTTCAAGTTTGATGAGTCCCTCTTCGGGATCGGCGATACGAAGGCAACCGGTACGACCGGAGGTAACAAGGAATGACCACCACTCGACTGCGACGCGCGGCAGGAATCGTGGCGCTCCTCGCCGCAGCGTCGTGCGCTCCCGCTCCACGCACCGCGGGCATGCGCCTCACGCCGGTGCGCGAGCGCATCACCGATGCCGCGATCGCCCGCGACCTCGTCGTCTTCCGCGACCTGCGGCAGCGCGCCGTGACGGCAGGGCAGGGAGCGACGGGAGGCCGCCGCTACCTCGCGGCTCGCGCGAGCCACGCACTCGCGCTTGCACAGGAAGCCTACGAACGAAATGATCGCTCCGCCTTCCCCGAGGACATGATCGTCCTTGCCGAGCGCGACCTCGAGGTGCTCGAGTCCGGCCCGGGCGCGACCGTGACCAACACGAACACGGCGGTGCTCTTCCCCAACGACGTCCGGCTCTTCGACGACGACGCGTGGGGCAGGGCACTCACGCTGCGTGGCGAGGCCGATCGCGTGGGGACGCCTGAGGAGATTGCGCGCGCCGAAGCGCTGCTGATTCGCCAGGGGAACCGGATCCTCGCCGGGCCAGCCTGCCTCGACGACGCGGAAGCCTCTCGTCAGGCAGCGGCGATCCTCAGCGCCGTGGAGCGCACGCGCTAACTCAAAGGGCAACTACTTCAACGCAGAGACGCTGAGGACGCAGGGGACGCAGGCGTAGACAGAGGCTTGTTAGAAAAGAGAACTTCACGTTCGCGAGCCCTTGGAGCCCTTGGAGCCCTTGGAGCCCTCTGCGCCGCTCTGCGTTCTCAGCGTCCCTGCGTTGAAGCTCTGGTGTAGCGATCGGGGTCAGCCCGCCCGCCGCCCGGCCTCCCACGCGATCATCGCCCGCTTCCGCGGCAATCCCCACCGGTAGCCGCCGATCGCACCATTGGCGCGAATGACGCGATGGCATGGGATCAGGAAGGCGACCGGATTGCGCCCGACGGCCGTGCCAACGGCCCGCATGGCCCGCGGCGACCCCACGGCGTGTGCGATGTCCTCGTACGCGGCGAAGCGCCCGGGCGGAATGCGCAGCAGCGCGTTCCACACTTGCACCTGGAAGTTGGTCCCGCGCACGAGCAGGCCAAGGGGGCGTCCCTGGCGCGTGCCTAACGGCTCGAAGATCTGCT
>JACMLI010000469.1 GCA_014379705.1 Gemmatimonadaceae bacterium | reverse complement strand
GGTACTCGGCGTCGGCTGGCGCCGTCGGAGACCGTACATCGAACCGGCAGGGCAGACGCGTTTCAGCGCGGGCAACTTCACGGGTGGTCTCACGCCATGCCACGGGATTCTGCCGAGGAGTCGGCGTGTGAGAACGAGTGGACGATCACCCGTGCCAGATGGCGGTATGGTCCCGCGTGCGTGATGCCGGACCCCTCACCCAGCCTGACCGCCCGGTGAAGAGAGACGGTTAGCAGCCGGAAGAGTGGAAAGAGCGCCCAGAAGCCGGCACTCGATCATTGCAACCGGACTCCTGAAGGGCCCGGGCGAACCGCTCGTCGGTGGAGAGCGACCGTTCATTGACATTCCGTCGTCTGATAGACAGCCGAGGACGAACGTGCGCGGCGTGGGCCCTTCCCGACGCACCCTCACCCCCCGTGCATGCCTCGACGCCCTGGTCCGCTGTTGTGCTTTTTCGCCTTCGGGGTGCTCAGCGCGGCTCCATGCGGCGGACAGGCGCAAGGCCGGATCACGGGACTGGTCGTGGACTCCGCCTCCGGTCTTCCGATCGTGGCGGCGCGCGTCCAGATCCTGGAGCTGCATCGCCTCCTGCAGACGCATGAAGATGGGCGTTTTGCGTTCGACGATCTCTCCGCAGGCGGATACACCATGGTGGTGCAGCGGCTGGGGTATCGTGCCCAGGAGCGTCGCGTTGCCGTAGCGACAAGTGCGGTTGACCATCGCTTTGCCCTTTCGCCTGCTGCCGTGGAATTGGCGCCCCGCATTGTGACCGGCGTGCTCTCCGATCGCACCGGCGAGGAGGTGTTGAGTCCGACGTCGGTCCTCTCCGGCGCGGCATTGGACCGACGGCTCGCCGAGACGCTCGCGGCAACCCTCGCCAACCAGCCCGGGGTCTCGGTGAGTTCGTTGAGCCCGTCCACCGCGCGGCCGGTGATCCGGGGCCTCAGCGGCGACCGCATCGTCATCCTCGAGGATGGTCAGCGACCGGGCGACCTGTCGGCCATGTCGGGAGACCACGCCACGTCGATCGATCCGTTGGTGGTCGAGCGCATCGAGGTAGTGCGCGGACCGATGTCGCTGCTGTTCGGGACCTCCGCGTTAGGCGGCGTGGTCAACGTGATCCGCGACGAGGTACCGGCGTCGAGCGTGAATGGCGTTCACGCCACCCTCACGGCGCAGGGGGCGTCGGTCAATCGCGGCGGCAGCGTCGGCGGCGTGGTGAACGCGGGTCGGGGCGCCTTCGCGGTGCGGTTCGAGGGCACGGCCCGGCGTGCGGGGGACACCCGGACACCGATCGGGTCACTCGTGAACACCGACGTGGCGGAGTACAACCTCGGGATCGGGGCCTCACGCGTGGGCGAGCGTGGCCACGTCGGGGCAGCCTACCGATTCTATGCCAACGACTACGGCATTCCCGGCGGGTTCATTGGTGGGCACGCGCGTGGGGTCGATATCGTGATGCGCCGCCACACCGCACGGGCCGATGCTGATGTCCATTTCGACAGCGCGGCATTCCGAAGTGTGCGAGCGACGGTGACGCTGACGGACTACGGACACACCGAATTCGAGCCGAGCGGTTCCGTCGGCACGCGTTTCGACTTGCGAAGTGGTGCTGGGGAAGTGGTGGCGCGACACGAGGCTATCGGTCCGCTCTCACTCGGCGCGGTGGGCGCCCGCCTGACCGCCAACGACTTCGTCACTGGAGGCTCACTCTCCACGCCGTCCACGCGCAGCTACGGCGCCGCGCTGTTCGTGATCGAGGAACTCACGCGCGGCGCGTTCACGCTGCAAGGAGGAGCACGGTACGAGATGGCCCGCTTCGAGCCCCGCACCCTCTCCTTCATTGATGTTGGAGGCCAGCGGGTTCCCACGCGTGAGCGGACGTTCGCGTCGGTGGCCGGTTCGCTCGGTGCGCTCTGGAAGGCATCGGCCCGCGTGCGCGCCGGGGTCAGCGTGAACCGCGCGTTCCGTGTTCCGGATGTGACCGAACTCTATTCGAACGGTCCACACCTCGCCGCCAACTCCTTCGACGTGGGTGATCCGTCACTCGAGGCCGAGACCGGGCTTGGCATCGATGCATTTGTCCGTGCGACGGGCGCCTCGACATCGGCGGAGTTCGCCGTCTTCCGCAGCGCGCTCAGCAACTTCGTCTTCCCCTCGAGCCGTGGCCGCGCCGAGATCGGGCCGCAGGGGGGGCGCCCGCGTTTCCAGTTCACGAACGAGGACGCGGTCTTCCAGGGGGCCGAGGGCCGCGTGGAATGGAGCGCCACGAGTGCGCTCGTCTTCGATGCCACGGCGTCCTACGTCCGCGCGCATTTCCGGTCCACGCGTGACTCCGTGCCCGTGATCACCGCGACAGACACCACCTTCATCCCGGCGTCCCGGTTTCCCCCCTTTATCCCGCCGTTCAATGGCAGCGCTGGCGTGCGCTACGACCGCACGCGGTGGTTTGTCTCGAGCGCGCTGCGCTTTGCAGCCCGGCAGGGGCGCACGGGCGATTTCGAAGCGCCGACCGCTTCATGGCTCGTGCCGTCGATGACAGCGGGACTGCGCATCGTGCGTGGCGCCACGCTGCATGGGGTCACCCTTCGCCTCGACAACGCCTTCGATCGTGAGTACCGCGACCACCTGTCGCGCATCAAGGCGATCCGCCCGGAGGCCGGTCGCAACGTGTCCCTGCTGTATCGCCTGACCATCTAGGCATCCCACCACCGCACCCCGAAAGGAGCTTCACCCATGCTCAACGCGCTAGCCTTCCGTCGCCTCGCCGCGCCTCTCCTCCTGACCGCAACGTTGGCGGTCACTGCGTGTTCGGACGATCCCACCGAGCCCGAAGCTGAGCCCGAAGTGCAGACGGTGACTATCACCGTGGGTGCCAATTCGATTACCGTCGACAAGACCACCGGTGCGGCGTCGGGATCGCTGACCGTTCCTGCCGGGACGTCTACCGTGGCGGCCGTCTGGAAGAAGGCGAATGGCAGCGTCGAGTCGCTGGTGACCTCTGCCGAATTTGACCTCCGCATAACCCCGACGACGCCGGCCAACCTGGCGTTCACGCCGACGGGAGCGTTTGGCGGCACGCTCGTCACCACAGGGCTCGCGTCCAACCAGACGACGACGGCAAGGGTGGCCCTCTTTCACAAGGCTGAGCAGCACGAAGATTTCGGGCCATATACGGTGACGATCCGGGTGCAGTAGGCCGGGGCGACCGCGCCGAACTAGCTTTCGCCAGCCGCTCCCCCGCCTCATCGAGAAAAAATTCACGTGGCCAGTCCGCATCTCACGTCGCTGATCCACCTGGCCGGATTCGGCACGGGGACTGTGCTGTACGCGATGCTCGTGGCGATGACGTCTCGGGATGCGTCCTCGGCGCGAGAACGGGGCGCATCGGTCACTTCGCTACCACTCAGCGCTGCCTTGCTGGGTTTGGTGTGGAACCTCGGCGGTCTCGTGATCTACGGGTTGCGTGACTTCGGGATAGCGCAGCCCCCGCCGCGACTCGTCGCTGTGGCGTTCGCCGCGCTCGGTTTTCTCCCCGCCGTCGTCGTGCACTCGGCGATGGCGGGGGCGCGGGGGTGGCGCCAGGGACCAGTGCTGCTTGCGTACGCCCTGAGTGCGGCCGCGGCGGTCTTCTTCATTGTGGGTGGTGGCGACGCCTCGCTGCCGTCGCGAACAGCACTGCTCACGCTCACGGTGGGCTACCTCGCGCTGGTCGCGCTGGTCGCCATGGGCATCGGGCGCGACGCCGCGCGCGGGCGCAGCGTGACGATGGTGGCTCTCGCCGCCTTCGCCGCCTCGGCGCTCCATCTGAGTCATGATGTCGCGCAGCCCGATTCGTGGTTCGTCGCACTTGTCGGACACCACGCCTCCATTCCGCTGGTGCTGGTGATCCTGTACCAGGATTATCGGTTCGCGTTTGCCGACTTGTTTCTTCGGCGGGCAATCTCGGTCAGCGTGCTCGTTGCAATCGCGGTCGTCCTGCATGTGACCGTTGCCACACCGCTGATGTCGACGTTGCAGGAGGGGAACGGTGAGTCGCTGCTGGCGACCGCGGGACACATCGCGCTCTGGGTGGGCACGGCGCTGGCGTACCCCGTGATCTACCGGGCAACGAGTCATTTCGTCGACAGCGTGATCCTTCGTCGAGGCGACTACGCCGCGCTTCGCCGTGATGTAGCGTTTGCGACGTCGCGTGCGGAGACAGAGGAGGAAGCGGCGGAGGAGGCCTCACGCATCGTCGCAGCGGCGTTCGGGATGGCCGTGCAGCGCGGGCGCTGGCGGATGACCAACGACGCGTTGCCTGCCCACGCGCGCGTCGACCTGCCGTCGGGCCGCCGTGACGAGGCGCAGGTGCTCGTGCCGACCAACGAGCCTCCGTCGCTGGTCCTGTCTATCGGCCCGCTCCCCGCCGGGCGGCGCCTCCTCTCGGACGAGGTCACCCTGCTCGAGGCGATTGCCACGGTTCTCGGCCGTCGCATCGATGTCCTGCGGGTGTCGCGCGAGCGCTTCGAGCGGGACCTGCGGGAGCGCGAGATCACGCAGCTCGCCGCCGAGTCGGAGTTGCGCGCCCTGCGTGCGCAGCTGAATCCACATTTCCTGTTCAACGCGTTGACGACACTCGGCTACCTGATGCAAGCCGCCCCCGAGCGCGCGTTGGGCACGCTGTATCGACTCACGGAGCTGCTGCGGGCCGTGCTTCGTGGGCCGGCGGGCGATGCCGTCACCCTCGGCGAAGAGCTGGACATCATCGAGGCGTACCTTGCCATCGAGCGCGAGCGCTTCCAGGAGCGATTGACCGTCACCATCGACGTGCCCGAGGCGCTGCGTGGCGTGCGCATCCCGCCCCTCCTCCTGCAACCCCTCGTGGAGAACGCGGTGAAGCACGGGATCACGCCGCTCCGTCGCGGAGGGACGATTACCGTGACGGCCCGCGTGGTGCGAGGTGTGCGGACTACCGCGTCGAGCCTCGAAATCAAGGTGGCCGACACGGGAGCAGGGCTCGGAAGTCCCAGCGTTGGCGCGCCCGGCGAGGGCATGGGACTCATGAGCATCGAGCGCCGGCTCGACCGCCTGTACGGCGCGGGCGCCCACTTCGCCATCGTCGGAGCTCCGGACCGGGGCACGACCGCGACCATTTCACTTCCGCTGGAGCCGGGACAGGCTGACGAGCTGGGTACGATGACCGACGACCGCGAGTTTCGGACCGCCGGGTGACACCCACGATCGCTCTCCACACCTCACGAATGCCTCAGCGACCTGTCGGCCACGCGCCGTCCCCCGAGCGCTTGACAGCACGTCCAGAGCACATGGACGCGAAGTTGCGAGTCGTCGTCGCCGACGATGAGCGTCCGGCGCGCGCGTTTCTCATGACGATGCTGGCGTCGCAGCCGGACATCCACGTCGTCGGGGAAGCGAGCAGTGGCACGGAGGCCGTGGAAGTCATCCAGCGTGAGCGCCCGGACCTCGCGTTGCTCGACCTCCAGATGCCGGAACTCGACGGCCTTGGTGTCGTGCGCATGCTTCGCCGGGAGCAGATGCCGCTCATCGCTTTCATTACTGCGTACGATGAGTATGCGGTACAGGCGTTTGAGCTCGCCGCCATCGACTACCTGCTCAAGCCGGTGGATCCCGTGCGTTTGCGACTGGCACTCAATCGGGCACTCGAGCGACTCGAGCACGCCGACTTCCAGCCTGCGGAAGCGGCTCGACTCAAGGCCGTCGCCGAAGACGTACACCTCGACTCGCCGCAGAAGTTCCTGCGCCGCATCCCCGTGCGAAAGCGCGATGACATCATCATCCTCCCCGTCGAGCAGATCGCGGCGATCGTTGCCGACGGCGAATTGCTGCACCTCAACATGATCCAGGGGGAGCGCTTCACGATCACCTATCGCCTCAAGAATCTCGAGGCACGGCTCGATCCGTCGAAGTTCGTGCGCCTCTCGCGCGGGACGCTGGCGAACGTGGACATGATCCATCGTATCAGCCCAATGCCAGGCGGCACGTACGTCGTGAGCCTGCGGAACAACCTGCAGCTGCCGGTCAGTCGCCTCCGCGCCCGCGTGCTGCGCGACGAGCTGCTTCGCCTCTGACGGTGCGGCCGCCCGTGCGTGGCGGATAACCGTTGGTCGGTCCCGCGGTGCCATTCACTCGATAAGGGGCGGTGAGGTTGGTGGGTCAGCGGTATGCTGGCATTCCCACTGACAGTCCGGAGCGCTCCTCGATGTCGGCCACCGCCTCGTTGTCCTCACGTGCCGAGCCTCAGCCCGCCGTGAGCCCCTCAACCCTCGCACCAGCTGCCGTGCTCGAGGCGAAGGGTCTGACCAAACGCTTCGGCGCGTTCACGGCCCTGAATGCGCTCGACCTCGAGATTCCCGAAGGCGAGGTGTTCTGCCTGTTAGGCGCGAATGGGGCAGGGAAGACCACCACGATCAACCTGTTCCTGAACTTTGTCGCTCCGACCGCGGGCACAGCGTCCATCGGCGGACTCGACGTCACCGAGCACCCGCTCGAGACCAAGCGTCACGTTGCTTACATCCCGGAACAGGTGATGCTCTACAAGAACCTTACCGGTCTCGAGAACCTCGACTATTTCGCGTCGCTTGCCACCGGCCGTTCGCATGACCGTGACGAGCTGCTGGGCTACCTCGCGCGCGCAGGCCTGCAGGTGGATGCGGCCACGCAGCGTGTGGGCGGCTACTCCAAGGGGATGCGGCAAAAGGTGGGAATCGCGATTGCCCTTGCCAAGCGCGCGCGTGCGTTGTTGCTCGACGAGCCGACCTCCGGCCTCGATCCCAAGGCCTCCAATGAGTTCTCCGAGTTGCTCAGCATGCTGCGGGAGCATGGCGCGGCCATCCTGATGGCCACGCACGACCTGTTCCGGGCGAAGGAGTCCGGGACGCGCGTCGGGATCATGAAGCATGGGACTCTCGTTCAGACGCTCAGCACGGCCGACATCGGCCACGCCGACCTCGAACGCATCTATCTCGACCACATGCGCGACTGACACGTCCCCACGCCTTCCACACCACCCACGCCCGCACCCATGCTCGCGCGCATCGCCACCAAGGAGTTCACGGATACGCTCCGTGACGGCCGCTTTCGCTGGTCGGCAGCCATTGTCATCACGTTGCTCGCGGCCGCCCTGGGCGCGGGCTGGAAGAATTATCGCGACGTGAAGGGCCAGCACGATCGAGCCCAGACCGCCATGCGCGACTTCTGGCTCAACCAGCCGGCAAAAAACCCGCATTCGGCCGCCCACTATGGCGTGTGGGCGTTCAAACCCCGGACGCTGCTGTCCCTGGTCGAGCAAGGCGTGGACCCATATGTCGGCGTGGCCGCCTACCTGGAAGCACACAAACAGAACGAGTTCCAGTTCCGGCCCGCGATGGACGCCACGGCCACCCAGCGTTTCGGACAGTGGACGGCGGCGACCATCCTGCAGATCCTGCTGCCCCTGCTCATCGTGGTGCTCGCTTTTCCTGCGTTTGCCGGGGAACGCGAGCTGGGCACGCTCCGTCAGCTTGTCAGCCTTGGCGTCAAGCCGTCGGTGCTGGCCGGAGGCAAGGCCCTCGGCGTCGCGGCAGGGCTCGGCGTGCTCCTTGTGCCGGCGACGATCCTGGGGGTGATGGCGCTGGCGCTCGCCGCCAGCGAAGGCGCGTTTGCCGTCGAAATGCCGCGGATCGGCCTCATGGCGCTCACGTACCTGGCCTACTTCGTGGTGTTCATCGCGGTGTCGCTCGTGGTCTCGGCTCGTGCGCGCTCGTCGAGGGTCGCCTTGCTCGTGCTTCTTGCCTTCTGGGCGGTGAACTCTCTCGTCGCCCCTCGTGTCCTCTCCGACGTGGCCCGTCGCGTTGCACCGACACCGTCGGCCTTTCAGTTCATCACCGCACTCGATGCGGACCTCAAGAAGGGTCCCGACGGCCATTCCCCCGATGTTCGCACCGACTCGCTCCGTCGCACCCTCCTCGCGAAACACCGCGTATCGACGGTGGACAGCCTGCCGTTCAACTTCGATGCCGTGCAGATGCAGCAGGCCGAGGAGGATGGGAACATCGTGTTCGATCGTCACTACGGTGCGCTGTATTCCGCATATCGCCGCCAGAATATCGTGCACCAACTCGGGGCCGTGGTCGCCCCGTTGCTCGCTGTCCGGGCGCTATCCATGGGGCTCGCCGGCACGGATGTCGAGCACCACCGGGCCTTTGCCGACGCCTCCGAGGCCTACCGCCGCATGCTCATCAAGAAGATGAATGGCAGCATGGCCGAAAACTCACGGAGCGGGGACTTCTCCTACAAGGCCGATCCATCGCTCTGGAAGGAGGTCCCTCCGTTCACGTACGAGCAGCCCCCCCTCGTGCTCTCGATGGGCATGCAGCTCCCGAGTCTCTGGCTGCTGTTGGCGTGGGTTGTGATCGGGCTCGTCTCGGTGGTGCGGACCCGCAAGCTCAACCTCGACTGACATGCTTCGACTCGCCGCATTCGAATGGCGCCTGCTCCGCGCCGACGCCACGCTCCGGACGTTGACCGTTGTGCTCACGGCCATCGTGGGGTATGCGCTTTACAACGGCGCGCAATGGGTGCGCTTTCAACAGCAGACGATCGCCAGCGTGCAGGACGAAGAGCGCGGGCGTGTACAAGCGCACCAGGCGACGATTGCGCGACTCTCGGCTGGAGACTCCACTGGGATCAAGCCGTGGACGAATCCAGCGATACCGTCGAATGCGGGTGGCACGCTGGGAACGCGATACGCGGTGCTTCCGCCGGCGTCGCTCGCAGCGTTCGCCGTGGGGCAGAGCGACCTGTATCCCTACTACACGCGGGTCTCGACGCGCACGAAGCAGACGTTCATCGTCAATGACGAGATCGAAAATCCGGTGAACCTGTTGGCCGGGCGTTTCGACCTGGCCTTCGTCGTGATCTATCTCCTGCCGCTCCTCATTCTCGCGTTGAGCTACAACATCGTGTCGGCGGAGCGCGAGCAAGGCACGTTGGACCTCGTATTGTCGCAACCGGTCGATGCGCGCCGCGTGATCGCGGTCAAATTGTTGACACGCGTTGGTGTGGTACTGGGTCTCGCGGTGGCGCTCCTCCTTGTGGGAGCGGTTCTCTCTGGTGGCGGGTTGTTCGCAGCCGGCGCCGCAGCGCGCCTCGGACTCTGGGTGCTCGTCGTCGCCCTGTATTGCCTCTTCTGGTTCAGTGCCGCACTCTGCGTAAACGCATTGGGCAAGAGCTCGTCGACGAACGCGGTGGCGTTGCTCGGCGTC
>JACMLI010000468.1 GCA_014379705.1 Gemmatimonadaceae bacterium | reverse complement strand
GCTCCAGCGCCTCGCCGCCGAGGGCCTGACGTTCGAGTGGGCCATTGCCCCGAGCGCGTGGACGCTGCCGTCACACGCGGCGATGTTCACGGGGCGCCCCGCGTCCGCGCTCTCCGCCAGCTGGCGCTCGCCGCTCGACGGCGCTCATCCCACGGTCGCCGAGATCCTCACGCGACATGGGTACGCGACCGGTGCGTTCGTGGCGAATCCGTTCTACACGCACCACGAGTCGGGCGTGGATCGCGGCTTCCAGGTCCTGCACGATTTCCGCCGCTCCCGCGCACAGGTGCTCTGGTCGACCACCTTCACCCAGACGCCGCTGGTGATCGACATCCTGTGGGGGGATCGCGCACCGTCGGCCATCCTTCGCGCGCTCGGACGCTTCGACCTGCGCCCCCGCAGTGAACCGCAGAGTGACCGCCGTCGCGCCGCCGAAGTGATCGACGAGTTCCTCGGCTGGCAGGGGGAGCAGCGGGTGCCGTTCTTCGCATTCCTGAACCTGTTCGACGCGCACGACCCGTACGTCGCGCCGCCCGGATACGAGACGTTCTTCGCCGCCAAGCCCACAAAGCAGGACATCTATGACGCCGGCATCCGCTACATGGATGACCAGGTCAACCGGCTCGCGCGCACGTTGGCCGAGCGCGGGGTCCTCGACAACACGGTCATCATCGTCACGTCCGACCACGGGGAGCAGTGGGGAGAACATGGCCTCGTGAACCATGGCAACTCGCTGTACATCCCCGTGGTGCACGTGCCCCTGCTCGTGCGGCTTCCCGGGGCGACGCGCGCGGGGGAGAAAGTGCCCGCGCCCGTTTCATTGACCGACTTCGCGGCGACCGTGCTGGCGGTGACGGGAGTGACGGATCCGCGCGTGCCCGGCGGGTCGCTGCTGTCACCGAATGTTTCGGCAGTCGTCACGGAGACCGAGGCGCTCGACGCCTCCACGCGTGACAAGGCTCCCGCGGCCCGCGGGGCGCTCGCATCGATTGTCAGTGACTCGCTCCAATACATCCGGAACGGCGATGGCACGTACCAGCTCTTCAACATCAGGCAGGACTATGCGCAGGAGACGGACCTTGTGACGTCGCCTGCGGGTTGCGCCGTGGCGGTGCGGCTGGACGCGCTGCTCCGTGCCACCACGGCCTTGCCGCGCACGCCCCCCTTCACTGAGGAGCGGTGTCCTCGGGCCGTGACTTCAACCGGCGAGGCGAAGCGCTGATCGTGGAACGTATTCGCGCGGCAGTCATCGTTCTGCGCCTCGGGGTCGCGTTAGGCGTCCTCGCCGGCGCATTGCAGGTCCTCGTCGGGGCCTTTCGCCACGTCGTCTCGCATGGCTTCATCTGGCTGAGCCAGGACTACGTGTGGATGACGCCAGTCGGCACCGTGGTCTTTTTCCTGGCCGCCGCGGCCCCCGTGGCGCTCATCGCGCTTGCTGCCCCGGGACTCTCGTGGGCCCGCATTGCCGCGTTCCTGTTCGGGGCGCTCGCCGCGCTCTCGCTGCTGCTTCTCGTGGACCGCATGCACCATCTCGCATCGCTCGTCGTGTCTCTCGGGATCGGCACGCGCGTGGCCGCCTGGGTGGCCCCCGACGCCGCGCGACGTTCGGCGAGTCTCGGGCGCGTGGCGATCCTCGCCTCGCTCGGCCTGGGTCTCATCTCGGCGTGGCGCGAATTTTCGTTCCGGCGCGCCGAGCGAGCGCAGATCGCGGCACTGCCCGCCGCACCGGCCGACGCGCCGAACGTGCTCGTCATCATCCTCGACACCGTGCGCGCGGCGTCGATGTCATTTCTCGGCTATTCGCGGGAGACCACGCCCCACCTCGCCGCCCTCGGGGCGAACGGCGCGGTCTTCGAGCAGGCGCATTCCACGGCTCCATGGACGCTTCCGTCCCACGCGGGGATGTTCACGGGCCGCTATCCGAGCCAGCTCCCCACGGACTGGCGCACGCCACTCGACGGTGCTGCGCCGACGCTCGCCGAGGCGCTCGCGCGCCGGGGCTACCGCACTGCGGGGTTTGCCGCGAATCACTTCTACACCAGCCGCGAGTCGGGGCTCACGCGGGGGTTCGAGCACTACGAGGACTACAAGCGCACGCCAAAACAGGTGTTGCTGAGCTCCTCGCTGGCGCAGACGCGCCTGTTCTGGCAGTTGCTGCAGGGGAGCGGCGTGCGCGATCGGCTGGTGGCTGTCGCGCAGATGGACTTGCGCCTCCAGGTGATGTGGACGAGCCATCGCAAGCTCGCCCCTGAGGCGACCGCGGAGTTCCTGCGGTGGCAGGAGGGCGTGTCTGGCCGGCCCTTCCTCGCCTTCCTCAACCTGTATGATGCGCACCTTCCCTACGATCCGCCCGCGCCGTGGGACTCGAAGTTCGGGACGGCGCGCACGCCCCTCGACCTGTACGACGGCGGCATCGCCTACATGGACGACGCGTTAGGCGCGTTGTTCCGCGAGCTGGCGTCGCGCGGCGTGCTCGATCGCACGCTGGTCATCGTGTCGTCGGACCATGGCGAGGCGTTCGGCGAGCACGGGCTGCACGGGCACGGCAACTCGCTCTACCGGACCGAGATTCACGTGCCGCTCGTCGTGTCGCTCCCGGGGCGCGTCCCGGGCGGCACGC
>JACMLI010000060.1 GCA_014379705.1 Gemmatimonadaceae bacterium | reverse complement strand
CGCGCCACCTGGTCATCGGTCAACAGGCTCAAATGACTGCGAACCGGCACATCCATCGCCCGGAGGATTTGCATTACATCCTCGGCGGAGACGCCGAATTCACCTGCCATGTCGTGTACGCGCAGCTTGCTCAAACGAAGCCTCCTAACGAGTTCTTGCCGAACCCGGTGTCCGTCCTGCCGAGGCGGATGGATCGACCAGCCGCCGGATCCCTGCCGCCAGCGCGCTGTCGGTGATGCCGACAACCGCCGTCGTTTCCTTTCCGACCGCCCCGCCTAACGCGGCAGCGGTCGACCCTTCGATCACCCGCACCCGCCGCGCCACGAGGAGCGGCAGGACCTTGTCCCGACTGTTGTGCGACGCGTCCGGTGCGACGATCGCCAGCACCACCTTGTTCTTCTTCACCGCTTCCTTCACCCGCTCGACGCCGACCACCACGTTCCGTGCCCTGGCCCCGAGGCCCACGAGCCCCAACAACTTGCGCTCCACCCCGGGATCGAGCGGAGCTGCGGGCGGTTCAGCTTTCTCCGCCACTCTCCCCGCCGTCCTCGGTCGTCAATTCCGTCAGCATGCTCATGATGCGGTCGGCCTCTTCCGGCGCAATCCCGGGAAGCTTGAGGAAATCCTCGCGCTCGAGGTCGATGATGTCGTTGAACGTCTTGTACCCAGCGTCCTCGAGCACGGCCACCGTGGCCGGCGCGAGCCCCTCGATCTCCGACAACTTGACGTCCGCACCACCGTCCTGCTCCTCCCCGGGAAGCGGCGCGAAGCCCGGACCGTCGGCGCGTTCCATCCACTCCCGGCTGGAGTACAGATCGATCTTCCAGCCCGTCAGTTCCGAGGCCAGGCGCACGTTCTGTCCGTTCCGGCCGATCGCAAGGGAGAGCTGGTCCTCGTCGACCACGGCCTGGATCGTCCGGTTCTCCGGATCCGAAAACACCCGGGCGACGCGGGCCGGCGCGAGCGCCAGCTTGGCGAAACGCTCCGGATCGTTGGACCACGGCACGATATCGATGCGCTCGCCGTTGAGCTCGTTCACGACCGCTTGCACGCGGGCGCCCTTGAGGCCGACGCACGCGCCCACTGGATCGATGGACTCGTCCCGCGACCACACGGCGATCTTGGTGCGGCTTCCCACTTCCCGCGCCGCCGCCCGGATTTCCACGATGCCCTGCTGGATCTCCGGGACTTCGAGCTTGAAGAGCGCCTGCACGAACACCGGGTCGCCACGCGTGAGGATCAGGCGCGGGCCCTTGGGCGTCTCTTCGACGCGCTTGAGGACCGCGCGGATCGGGTCACCCTGGTGGAAATGCTCGCGGTGGTTCTGCTCGCGGTACGGCATGATCGCCTCCGCCTCGCGGAACTTGCTGAGCATCAGCACCAGCTTGCCCCGCTCGATCTGCTGCACCTCGCCCGAGAGCAACTCGCCAACGCGAGAGGAGAACTCGTCGCGGATACGCGTGCGCTCGCCTTCGCGGACGCGCTGAATGATGCGCTGCTTGGCGGCCTGCACGGCGCTGCGCCCGAACTCGGCGAAGTCCACCGGAATCTCCATCACGTCGCCGGGCTGGAATTCCGGATCTTCGTACTGCGCTTCCTCGACCGAAACTTCGGCGCCGGGATCGACCACTTCGGCGACGACGGTCTTGAGGAGCACAATACGAATGTCGCCCTTGGCTTCGTCGATTTCGACTTCGGCCTTGACGTTGGGGCCGTGCTTCTTGGCCAGGGCGGCGTGAATGCCGTCCTGGAGCAGGCCATGCAATTCCGTGCGATCGAGCTGCTTGATGTGCGACAGCTCGCGAATGGCACTCAGGATTTCTGCGGTTCCGGTCATGCCAGCATCCTCATGTATTCCACACGAACACGAGCCTCGCTTCCCTGATGTCGGCAAGCGGTAGCCGGTGTTCCGTCCCTTTGAGATCGCGCACAACGGCGATCTCCGCGCCTGCATCCCCTTCGACAGCCACCACATCCACCTCGACCCGTCCCCCGATCGCTGGGGCGAGGATCTTCGCCCGACGCCCGGTGAAGCGACGCCAGTCTGCCGCGTGCCGTAGCGGCCTTTCCACGCCCGGGGAAGACACCTCGAGGATATAAGCAACGCCCACGAGTCCACTGCCTTCGAGCCGAGGTTCGAGGGCACGTGACACGAGGGCGCAATCATCCACCGTGACCTTGGCCCCGTCGCGCCGATCGATCCTCACATCGAGAACCGGCCGCCGTAACGTCCCCCCGCGCCGCAGTTCGATGAGATCGAAACCCAACGCTTCAAGCTCTTGATGGACAAGATCTTCGAGCGTTGCCTTCATATCCCTTCGAACCCCCCTTAGAACAAAAAAATGCGGGGGAGCCCTCCCCCACATTCTCAGGCGCCCGGTGGCCTCCGAGCGTTCCGGTAATGTAGACCACACGCCGATCTGGGTCAAGCAACCACAAGGCGGCACGGCTTGACTGGGGCTGGTTGCTGGTTTCTGAACGCTGGTGCTGGTTGCTGATACTGGGCAGGTGCTTGAGCGGGCGCTGGGGCTGCCTGCTGGAGACTCGAGCCGGCTACCTGGGACTCGTTACCTGCGGGTGAGCGACGATGACTGCGAGCTGGCGGCCGATGTCGCCAGTGCGATGCGAAAAAAAGCGGTCGTTGTGGTGGCGGGTGCAGGCAATGCTCACGGACACCTCCTTCACGCCCGCGCGCTGGGCAGATTCGGCGATCAGGGCGCGGAGGTCGACCGGGGTGGCGTATGCGGTGACCTGCCCGGTGAGCTTCTGGTAGACCTCGGGGCCCACCTCGTAGCACTGGCCACAGATCGAGGGACCGCAGTGCACCACGAGGTCGGCGGGATCGAGCCCGGCGGCGCTCATGCGGTGGACGGCCTTCTCGGTGATCCGGGCAGCGGTTCCCTGCCACCCCGAATGCACCACGCTGGCCGCGCCGCTGGGGTGTCCGATGAACACGGGCACGCAGTCGGCGAGGGTGACGGCCATCGCGGTGGGCGTCTCCAGCGACAAATGCCCATCGGCATCGGGAACGCGCAGGATGCCATTCCACCCCGGTCGATGGGTGACGACCGTCGCGCCATGGACCTGGTGCGCAAAGGCGAGGCGGGGGGCGTGGGGCGACAGCGCCCCGGCGAGGGCCAGCCAGCGGGACCAGATGGCGTCCGAGGGCTCCGCGGAGCCGAGGGCAAAGCTGCCGGCGCCTCGCGTGGTGGTGAAGGCGACAATGCCGATGGCGGCCATGGCGGGCACGGGTTCCGCCAGACCCAAGTCATTCCACCAGGCCATCAGCGCGCGGGGATGCGCGTGATGCGGGCGCCTAACGCGTTCAGGCGCTCGTCGATGCGCTCGTAGCCGCGCTCGATCTGGCTGGCGTTGTTGATCGTGCTCGTGCCGTCGGCACACATGGCGGCCAGGAGCATCGCCATGCCGGCCCGGATGTCCGGCGACTCCACCTTGGCGCCGCGCAGGCGCGAGGGGCCCGAGACGATGACCCGGTGGGGATCGCAGAGCACGATGCGCGCACCCATCGAGATCAGCTTGTCGACGAAGAACATGCGCGATTCGAACATCTTCTCGAACATCAGGATCAGGCCTTCGCACTGCGTCGCGGTCACGATCGCAATCGACATGACATCGGCCGGGAACGCGGGCCATGGCTGGTCCTCGAGCTTCGGGACGTGCCCGCCGAGGTCCTCGCGGATCTTCCGGCCCTGCACGGCGGGGACGACCAGGTCCTCGCCATCGATGCGGCAACTGATGCCCAGGCGCTCGAATCCCATGAGGATCGAGCGCAGGTGCTGGACGCCGGCGCGCGTGATGCGCAGTTCGGAGCGCGTGACCGCGGCGAGCCCGATGAACGAGCCGACTTCGATGTGGTCGGGGCCGATACGATGCGTCGCGGGCCCCAGGGTGGCGGGACCGTGAATGGTGAGCGTGTTGGTGCCGATGCCCTCCACCCGGGCCCCCATCGCCACGAGGAAGTGGCAGAGGTCCTGCACGTGCGGCTCGCTCGCGGCGTTGCGGAGCACGGTCGTGCCTTCTGCGGCCACGGCAGCCATCAACGCATTCTCGGTGGCCGTCACGCTCGGCTCGTCGAGGAACACGTCTGCTCCGCGCAGTTTGTCTGCACGGAACTCGTAGCGATCCCCGGCCGACACGGTCGCCCCCAGCTGCTCGAAGGCGAGGAAGTGCGTGTCGACGCGACGCCGACCGATGACGTCGCCGCCCGGCGGCGGGAGCACGG
>JACMLI010000467.1 GCA_014379705.1 Gemmatimonadaceae bacterium | reverse complement strand
GTCGCCTAACGAGCCGTCGGTGGTCGCCACCGCCCACGCGGCGAGGGCGTCGACTTCGCTCGCCATGCCGTCCTCGAACAGCGTCGCCCCCGCCCCGCGCGCCTGCTCGAGGCGCAGCAGGCAGAGGTAGTTGCGCCACCCCTTGAGCAGCGCGAAGCGCACCGGCTGGTCCTTGAGCGCACCGGCGAGGAACGGCAGGTCCTTGCCGACGAGTTGTTCCTGCAGGTTGATCGTGTTCGTGCTCACGACGGTGCGTTCGCCATTCGCCGCCGCCCAGCGCAGCGCCGGCACGAGGTAGCCTAACGACTTGCCGACCCCCGTCCCCGCCTCGAGGAGCCCGATGCCCCCGGAGTTGTAGAGACGCGCGATCGCCCGGGCATAGTCCCGCTGCGTCGGCCGATCCTCGTACCGCCCGTGCGCGGTCGCAATCTCGCCCCTGGGCCCGAGCGTCGCGTCGAGGGCATCGAGGTCCATGGCCGCGACCTTCCGCTCACGCGGCACCTCGACCACGACGTAGACCTCGGACGCCGCATTGTCGGTGATCGCGAACCCGATCCCGTCGTCGTGCATCCGCGCGGCAATGTCGAGATCAGGACCCGAAGGTTCGAGGACGCCGGACGGATGATTGTGGAGCAGCATCTCCCCGCGCTGCGCAAACCCCGGCAGCGCCAGCACGCTTCGCACATCCCCGCGCGAGACCACGCGCGCCGCCTCGATCACGCCGTCTTCGTCCACCTTGCACACGAAACACACTTCGCGGCCACCCGCGAGCTGGATCGCGGTACGGACAGCGGCGGCTGCGGGAGTGGAAAGGCGGTTCACGAAAGGGGCGACCAATGGGCTAGTGAACTAGTTGACTAGTGGAAGCGGGGGGACGGCGGTACCCAATGCGAAAAGGGCGCGCGATCGCTCGCACGCCCCCTGGAATCTACCGCACCTGCGACTCGTCCAACTGCTCGTCCACTAGCCCACTAGTCCATCACGTCTTCAACGGCTTCTTCTTCGCCGCCGGAAAGAGCACGTTGTTCAGGATCAGCCGATACCCCGGCGAGTTCGGGTGCAAGGCGAGGTCGGTCGGGGCTGCACCGATGTTGTGCTGGGGATCTTCCGGATCGTGGCCACCGAGGAACGTCCATGAGCCCTTCCCGTAGTCGCCGTGCAGGTACTTCGTCCATGGCGCGCCTTCTTCCTGCGCCAGCACCGTCACGTTCTGCTTGAGCGTGCTGCGCGTGAACGACGTCGTGACGCCGTAGAAGTCCGGGATCACGGTGCGCGAGTTCTGCACGAGCATGCTCGCGACGGGATCGAACTTCGCCGAGAACGAGAAGAGCGAGAACTGCCCCAGGGGCTGGCGACGCCCGGGCACGTTGACCTGATGGCCATCGATGTCGCTCATCGAGTTCACGAAGGGCGACGGCTCCAGGTGCACGCCCTTGAAGGCGAAGGAGCGCTCCCAGTCGAGCTTCTGGTCCGCGTTATCGTCCACCGGCGAGTTGTCGGCAAAGCTGCCGGCGATGTCGGTCTGGTGGGCGGCGATCGCCAGGGAGAGCGTCTCCGTGGCGCCGCACATCGCGAACAGGAATCCCCCGCGCTCCACGAACTGCCGCATCTTCTCGGCGACCGCCTTCTTGAGGGCGGGGATGTTGGGCATGCCCAGCTTGCGCGCGACGGCCATCTGCGACTCGCGTTGCTCGATGAACCACGGCGTGTCACGGAATCCGAGGTACAGCTTGTTGAGCTGGCCGGTGAAGTCCTCGTGGTGCAGGTGCAGCCAGTCGACCTTCGACAGGTCACCGTTGATGAGTTCCTCGTCGTAGACCGTGGTGTAGTCGATCCCGGCGTACTTGAGGGCCAGGGTCACGGCGTCGTCCCACGGGGGCGCCTTCATCGGCTTGTAGATCGCGATGCGTGGCGCGCGTTCGAGGGACACGGCGTCCATGTTCGCCCCGGCGATCTGCGCGCGGATCGCCGCGACCTGCTGCGTGTTGGCGGACTCGAACTTGATGCCATCGAGCGTCGCGCGCTTGCGCATGTCGGGCGTATCGGGGAGGAGGAACGAGCCGCCGCGATAGTTGATCAACCACTCCGCCTTGTTGCCGTCGCGGAGCGCGTTGAAGGTCAGGCCATACGCCTTGAGGGCCGCCGTCTGCGCGTCGTCCATCGGCACGAGGATCTGCTGCGCGCGGAGGGGCGCGACGGCGAGGACGAGCGAGACGAGCGCGGAGGCGACGGACGCAACCGGGAACGTTCGGGCAGGCGGGGAAGTGCGGTGAAACAACACCGTCGGCAAGGAAGGGGTGATGCGACCAGTGAGCCGCGACATCAGATTGTAACCGGGGGGGGCCCGGAGCGGGCGAAAGAAACGGCACTCATGATCAGCGCGACGGCAACGGTCCGGAATCACGACGCGCCACGAGCCAGGCAACCATCGCAAATCCCGCCCCCCCTGGCGGCACCGCGCCGCGCACGAGGTCGAGTTCGCGTCGTGCCTGCGGGACCAGCGCGCTTCTTGAATACGTCAGGATCAGGTGTTCGAGGTGCCGCACGGCACCCGCGCTGTCCAGTCGAGCACGCAGCACACGCGCCCACGCGAGGTCCGACTCGGCCGCCTCGGGCGCCTCCACGTGCTTGGCGAGGATCAACTGCCACAGGTCGATCGCACGCGACGTATCGCGCGCGGCAAGAAAGAGCCGCGCGGCCGTCCCGGTGAGAAAGGGCGCCGCGTCCGTCATCGTCCCGGCGACCTGCTCGAACTCGCGAGCCGCCATGGCGGTGTCGCTGCGCGCCAGCGTGAGAAAGGCGCGACCCACGGCGGGGGAACTGTCGCTGCGCGTGCGCGAAAGCAGGGCCATGGCCGAGACAACGTCGTTTGACGGTTCATCGGTGCGCCGGAGCCCGCGTCGTGCCGTCTTGAGGTCGCCGGCGTAAAGCGCGATCCAGGCTGCCACGCGCTCCCCTTCCTCCGTATCGCGGCCGGCAGAGTCGAGCGCCACACCCGCGCGCACAAGGTCGCCGCTCCGAATCCACGCCCACGCCATCGCGCGCTGCGCCAGGC
>JACMLI010000466.1 GCA_014379705.1 Gemmatimonadaceae bacterium | reverse complement strand
TTCCAGATCAGCGGGCCGTCGGCTTTCGTGAGCCTGTCGGGCGAAGCGTCGCTCCCCCAGGAGACCCAGAACCTCACGTTGCGCGTGGTTCCCGAGGTGGGCGAGGGCATGGCGCTCGCGGCGACTCTCCTCGGCACACCGGTGCTCGGATTGTCCACGTTGCTGGTCTCGAAACTCCTCAAGAACCCCTTCGGCAAGGCGGTGGCTTACGAATACCAGGTGACGGGGTCGTGGGATAATCCGGTCGTCACTCGGTTGTCCGCGCCGGCCACGCCCGCCAAGGCGGCAGCCGCGACCGAAGCGCAGAAATGATCATCACCAGGAACTCCACGACGCCGGACGCCCTGCGCGAGGCGATGTCCTCGACGCAGTCGATGTTCCGCGTGGCCGCGATCCAGATGGCCTCGGGCCCGCACGTCGCCGCCAACCTGCAGGAGGCCGAGCGCCTGATCGAGCTCGCCGCGGCCACGGGCGCGCGCATCATCGCGCTGCCCGAGTACTTCGCGATCATGGGGATGAAGGACACCGACAAGGTCGACGCGCGCGAGCGCGATGGCTCCGGGCCGATCCAGTCGTTCCTCGCGGCCCAGGCGCGGCGCCACAAGATATGGCTCGTCGGCGGCTCGGTGCCGATCGAGTCGGGCCAGCCGGGCAAGGTGCGCAACTCGTGCCTGGTCTATAACCACCTCGGCGAGCGCGCGGCGCGCTACGACAAGATCCACCTCTTCGGATTCGAGATGGGCCAGGAGCGGTACTCGGAGGAGCGCACGATCGAAGCCGGCGACCAGGTCTGCACCGTGGACACGCCCTACGGCCGCCTGGGGATCTCGGTGTGCTACGACCTGCGCTTTCCCGAGCTCTACCGGGCGATGGGAGACGTGGACCTGATCCTGGTCCCATCCGCTTTCACGGAAACCACCGGCAAGGCCCACTGGGAGACGCTGATCCGGGCGCGGGCGATCGAGAACCTCGCCTATGTGATCGCCCCGGCCCAAGGGGGCTACCACGTGAACGGGCGCGAAACCCACGGTCATACGATGATCGTGGACCCGTGGGGCGTGGTCCTCGATCGCCTGCCCCGTGGTTCGGGGGTTGTGGTGGCGGGAGTGAACCCCACCTATCAGGCGAAGGTGCGCAGCAGCCTTCCGGCGTTGACGCACAAGACGGTTCGCAAGTGGTAACTCCACCAAAGCCATCCGCAGATGAACGCAGATGGGCGCAGATAAGAGAAGATAAGGCGAGATAGTGACAAAAGCCGAGCCCTCCACCCTCGACATCGCCCAGGCGACGCTGCTGGCTCCGTTCGGCATCGACGAGGTGGCCACCCAGAAGGTTTTCGGGACGATCCTCGCGCATCGCGTTGATGATGCGGACCTTTTCTTCCAGTACAACCGCTCCGAGGGGTGGACTCTCGAGGAGGGGCAGGTCAAGTCGGGGAGCTTCTCGATCGACCAGGGGGTCGGGGTTCGCGTGGTTTCGGGAGAGAAGACCGCGTTCGCCTACTCCGACGATATCAACGTGGACGCCCTGGAGTCGGCAGCGCGGGTGACGCGGGCGATCGCCGCCGACGGGGGCAATTCGAGCGCGAAGTCTCCGCTCGTCAATGTCGGGCGCGCCCTCTACGCCCCGATCGACCCGGTGTCGCAATACGACGACGCCCAGAAGGTGCGCATCCTGGAGACGCTCGAGCGCCATGCTCGCGCCATCGACCCGCGCGTGAAGCAGGTGATCGGCCGGCTTTCCGGCGAGTACGACGTGGTCATGGTGGCGCGCGCCGATGGCGGTGTCGCCGCCGACGTGCGCCCTCTGGTTCACCTTGCGGTCACCGTGATCGCCGAGCAGGACGGCAGGCGCGAGCAGGGGCAGCACGGCGCGGGCGGGCGTTTCGGCTACGCGTACTACACCGACGAGCGGCTGGAGAAACTCGCGCGCGATGCGGTCCGCCAGGCGCTCATCAACCTGGAATCGCGGCCCGCGCCGGCGGGGCCGATGACGGTGGTGCTCGGGCCGGGCTGGCCGGGCATCCTGCTGCACGAGGCGATCGGGCACGGGCTCGAGGGCGACTTCAATCGCAAGGGCACGTCGGCCTTCAGCGGGCGGATCGGCGAGCGGGTCGCCGCACCCGGAGTCACCGTGATCGACGACGGCACGCTTCCCGAGCGCCGCGGGTCGTTGTCGATCGACGACGAGGGCAACCCGTCGACCCGCAATGTGCTGATCGAGGACGGAATCCTCCGCGGCTACCTGCAGGACCGCATGAACGCGCGCCTCATGGGCGTGCCGGTCACGGGCAACGGCCGGCGCGAGTCGTACGCGAGCATCCCGATGCCGCGCATGACCAATACCTTCATGCTGGGCGGGGACAAGGATCCCGGGGAGATCGTCGCCTCCATGGAGCGCGGGCTCTACGCGGTGAATTTCGGCGGCGGCGAGGTGGACATCACCAGCGGCAAGTTCGTGTTCTCGGCGT
>JACMLI010000465.1 GCA_014379705.1 Gemmatimonadaceae bacterium | reverse complement strand
GTGCCGGATCGCGACCTTGGGCTCGGGCGGGACATCACGCGCCGCGACTTCCTTAACGGGTTGGCGGTCGGGATTGGCGCGTTAGGCGCGCTCTCCTCCTCCGACTTGCTGCGGGCCGGCATTTACCAGACCGCGACCGAAGACTACCCGCCGGCGAAGATGGGCCTCCGGGGGAGCCATGATGGCGCCTTCGAGGTGGCGCATCGCATGCGCGATGGGGCCAAGGCCGACGTGTTCGGGCGCGCCGAGGCCGTTGACACGAAGTATGACCTCATCGTGGTGGGGGCGGGGATCTCCGGGCTGAGTGCAGCCCACTTCTTCCGCCAGCAGGCCGGGCCTAACGCACGCATCCTCATCCTCGACAACCACGACGACTTCGGCGGCCATGCCCGTCGCAACGAGTTCACCGTCGACGGCAAGACGCTCCTGGGGTACGGTGGCACGCAGTCGATCGATACGCCCGGGCAATATTCGCCCGTGGCGAAGGGGCTGCTCAAGGAACTGGCGATCGACACCCAGGCCTTCTACAAGAATTTCGACCAGAAGTACTTCGCTCGGCTCAAGCTCGGCGAAGGCACCTTCTTCGACAAGGAAACGTTCGGGAAGGACAGCCTGGTCGCGAAGCCCGAAGGGATGACCTGGCGCGCCTTCTTCCTCAAGGCCCCGCTCACACCCGCGGTGCGACGCGACCTCACGCGGCTCTACAGCGAGAAGAAGGACTACCTCGTCGGCAAGACCAACGCGGAAAAGCTGCTGCTGCTGGCGAAGACGAGCTACAAGGACTGGCTGCTCACCCACGTGAAGGTCTCGAAGGAGGCGCTGCCGTACCTCCAGCCCAGCACGCACGACTACTTCGGCGTGGGCATCGACGCCGTCCCCGCCGGCGACTGCCGTGGCCTCGGCCATCCCGGCTTCTCCGGACTCGGCCTCGGGCACGAGGCGGGACCGGGGCAGGGTCTCACGTCGCAGCTCGATCACGACGAGCCGTACATCTTCCACTTCCCCGACGGGAACGCGAGCGTCGCGCGGCTGCTCGTACGCAAGCTGATCCCCGGCGTGCTCGATGGCACCACGATGACCGACATCGTGACGGCGCGCGCCCGGTACGGCGCGCTCGACACGCCGCGCAACCCCGTGCGGCTCCGCCTCGCGTCGACTGCGGTGAACGTGCGGCACGCCCGGCCCAACGGCACCGGGGACGTCGAGGTGACCTACGTGCGCGGCAGCAAGACCTACAAGGCCACAGCCGCGAAGTGCGTGCTGGCGTGCTGGCACGGCATCATCCCGCACATCTGCCCGGAACTCCCCGCCGCGCAGAAGGAGGCCCTCAAGTACGGCGTGAAGGTGCCGCTGGTCTACACGAACGTTGCAGTCCGCAACTGGACCGGGCTCTCGAAGCAGGGGGTGCACGAGATCCGGTCGCCGGGGATGTACTGGCTGCGCACGGAGGTGGACTTCCCGGTGAGCATCGGCACCTACCAGTTCTCGAAGGGCCCGCAGGACCCCGTGGTGCTCTTCATGATGCGCTCGCCATGCAAGCCGGGCTTCTCGGCGCGCGACCAGCAGCGCCTGGGGCGCAACGAGCTCTTCGCGACGCCCTACGCCACGTACGAGAAGGAGGTGCGCTCGCAGCTGGCGCGCATGCTGGGGCCGGGCGGATTCGATCCGGCGCGCGACATCGCGGGTATCACGGTCAACCGCTGGTCCCACGGGTACGCGTACGAGTACAACTCGCTGTACGATCCGGTGTGGCCCGCGGGCCAGGCCCCATGCGAGATCGCGCGACAGGGGCGGGGAAACATCACCATTGCCAACTCGGATGCTGCTGCATACGCCTACACGAATGCTGCCATTGACCAGGCGCACCGCGCCGTGGGCGAACTCGCACGCAAGGCCTGACGTGGCACGACGCATGGAGACGCGTTCGTGACGATGCGGACGCGAGAGCTCTGGTTGCTCATGGGGGTGCTGGCCTGCTCGGGTTCCTCGACGGTGGTGGTGCCCGCCACGCCGTCGACAGCCACCGTGGCCCCAGCACCAGCTCCGCCCTCAGTGTCACCCACGCCCGCGCCGACCCGCGCCGTGACAACCGATTCGCAGCCCAGACGGGTGCTCACGCCGACGGTCCAGGCGCAGGTCGCCGAGCTTCCCAGGACACGACCCGTGGTGCCCGAGGGGCTCGACGCGAAACCCTGCACGGTGCGGGTAGGGCGTAACCTCCAGGGCGCCCTCTCGGATGCGCGTGGTGGCGATGTGCTCTGCCTGCCGCGCGGGGCGCGCTACGTGGGGAACTTCAGCATCCCCGTGCGGCCCGACACCGGATTCGTGGTCCTGCGCACCGACCCATCCGTTGAGCTGGGAAGTGGGCGGATGCGTCCATCGACGTCGGGCCAACTCGCCCGCCTCTCATCGGCGACGACGAGCAGCACACTCAAGTTCCTCCCGCGCTCCGGACAGTGGCACGTCCTCGGCGTCGAGATCACGAGCGACTCCACGGTGCCGCAGGGCCCGGTCGCGCTCGTCGAGGTCGGAACCCTCGTCGAGCGCGAGCTCGGCGCGCTCCCCACGGACATCTCGTTCGATCGCGTGTACGTGCACGGCTGGCCGCAGCAGCACGTGCGACGGGCCTTCGCGATGAACGGGGGCGCCTTCACGCTCACGCGCAGCTGGTGCGACGAGATCCACGCGACGGGCTACGACAGCCAGTGCGTGATCTCGTGGGGCGGGTCCGGCCCGATGCTGATCGAGGACAACTACCTCGCCGCAGCGAGTGAGAACCTGATGTTCGGGGGCGGAGACCCGAAGATTCCCGGCCTCGTGCCGTCGGACATCACGATCCGTCGCAACCACGTCACCAAGCCGCTCACGTGGAAGGGCCAGAAGTGGAACGTGAAGAACCTGATCGAGACCAAGTCGTCGGCGCGCGTGCTGGTGGAGGAGAACGTGATCGAGGGGGTCTGGATCGAGGGGCAGACGGGCTACGCCTTCGTCCTCAAGTCGACGACGCAGGGAGGCACCTGCGCGCCCTGCTCATCGAGCGACTGGACGATCCGGCGCAACCTCGTGCGGAACGTGGGGGCCGGCTTCTCGTTCGCGGGGCGCGCGGACCAGCGCCCGGGCAGCGTCACCGACTCCACCGTGCGGAGATTCCAGGTGACGGACAACTGGATCGGCCCGCTCAACATGGGGCACTACACTGGTGATGCGCGTCCGCTGATCTTTGTGGCGGAGAACCACGACATCGTGTTTTCGCGGAACGTGTTCGAGTTCTCGGAGCGCGTGCGCGAGGCGCTCCTGTTCGACATCAGCAGCGGGACGCGCATCGCCGTGCGCAACCTGACGATGGCGAACAATGTCTTCCCGAAGGGCCAGTACGGCGTGGGCGCGAGCGCCATCGGCGAAGGGCTGCGCGCCTGGCAGGTCGGCGCGACGGGGCGCTCGACGTGGGGGCGCAACGCCTTCCTCGGCAACAGCACGGTGGCCTATCCGCCGGGCACGACGTGGCACGGCAACATGGCCCAGGCGTTAGGCGCGGTCGGCATCTCCCGCGCGGCGCTCGACCGCGCTGTGGCCGGGGTGGTAGTCGAACGGTGAGGGACGCGGCCGGCATTCATGGCGTGCTCGACTTCCTGCGCCAGGCAGAACGCCTCAAGACCACGATGCGGAGCGCGTATACCTCGGCCGGTCGCACGGAAAGCGTCGCGGAGCACACGTGGCGCCTCTGCCTGATGGCGATGATGCTGGCGCCGGAGTTCCCCGACGTCGACCTGGGCAAGCTCCTCAAGATCTGCATCGTGCACGACCTCGGCGAGGCGATCGGCGGTGACATTCCCGCCCCCGAACAGGCCCGACGCCGCGCCCATGGCAACCTTGAGGGAAAGGCCGCCGACGAACGCCGCGACCTCGAGACGCTCGTCGCTTCATTGCCTGACGAGCGTCGCGCCGAGGTGCTCGCGTTGTGGGACGAGTACGAGGCGGCGAGCACGCCGGAGGCGCGGCTGGCGAAGGCGCTCGACAAGCTCGAGACGATCCTGCAGCACACGCAGGGGCTCAATCCCCCCGACTTCGACTATCGGTTCAATCTCGGCTATGCGCGGCAGCACACGGAGGGCCCGCCAATTATCGCGATGATTCGGCGGATATTGGATGAGGAGACGGAAAGGAAGGCAAGGGAAAGAGGCTAAGCGCAGAAACCAGTTCCAGAAACCAGTCCTAGAAACCAGCCTGATTAACGGGTGGACACAAACTGGTGACTTGTTGCAGGACTGGGTACGAGGACTGGCCAACTGGTTTCTACTTACTCGGACTGGCGAACTGGTTACTCGACTGGAACTGGGGGACTGGGTACTGAACAGGTACGCGGGTCGATGAGGACGAGCAGTCCCTGGTCCCAGTACAAGTAGCTCCCAGCACCAGTCCAGTACCCAGTTCGCCAGTCCCAGTAAGCAGAAACCAGTATGCCAGTCCCAGTACCCAGTACTGCAACCAGTAACTAGTTCCCATAGCCATCGCTTCCCAATAGTCGATGCCGAATTGATCGCGCCCCCCCCTTCCCTAATCGCCATGCGCATTCACTCCCTCACGGTTGCGCTCAGTCTGGTGCTCAGCGCACCGGCACTCGCCGCGCAGCCTCAACCCGCTGCACCAGTCACCGCCATCCGGGCCGGACGCCTGGTTGATCCCGCTACGGGGACGGTCGCCATCAACCAGGTCATCCTGGTGCAGAACGGACGCTTCACGGCCGTCGGCTCGAACGTGACGATTCCGCCGGGTGCCCAGGTGATCGACCTCTCGGGACTCACCGTGCTCCCGGGCCTCGTCGACGCGCACAACCACCTGGCGCTCACGTACAAGGAAATGCCGGAGCGAAACAGCTACTACATCACCTCCATCCTCGACGACACCCCGCTCCGCGCCATCCAGGCCGCCTCCAACGGCATCCAGATGCTGGCGGCGGGCTTCACGATTGTGCGCGACATGGGGAACAACGGCCACTACGCAGACATCGCCCTTCGCAAGGCCATCGAGCAGGGGTGGATCCCGGGACCGACCATCATTCCATCGGGCCTCATCATTGGTGGACTGGGAGGGCAGTTCTCTCCCAACCCCGAGATGGCCTTCGACAAGAACATCGTCTACCCCGAGTACCTCGATGCGGACACGCCGGACGAGATCATCAAGGCCGTGCGCCGCAATGCACTCGTGGGCGCACGCGTCATCAAGATCTGCGTGGACTGCAAGCCCTGGGGATACACGACCGATGAAGTGCGCCTCTTCGTGAGCGAGGCCGCCAAGGCGGGGCTCAAGGTCGAGGGGCATGTGCAGACCGTGGCCGGAGCGCATCGCGCCGTGGAAGCCGGCCTCTGGTCCATCGCCCATGACAACGGGATGAACGACACGATCCACAAGATCATGGCGGAGAAGCGGATCTTCCGCGCGGGCACGGAAACACCGATCTCACTCGTCGGACATACGACCGACGCGCGCTACCAGCGTACGGTGGCCATGCTGCGCAACGCATGGGAGAACAAGGTGCCGGTGAACTTCTCCACGGACGCCGACTACTATGTGCCCGGCAGGACGCGTGGCGAGGTCGCGATCGAGTTCATCGAGACGTGGAAGGCGGCGGCCATTCCAGTGCCCGACATCCTGCGCGCCATGACCACCACAGGCTACGAGGTCAGCGAGACCACGCGCACGCGAGGTCCGATTGCGCCCGGAATGTTTGCGGACCTCATCGCGGTGCCGGGGAACCCGCTGCAGAGCATCGATGCACTGCGCGACGTGAAGTTCGTGCTCAAGAACGGGATGGTCTTCAAGCGAGACGGCGTGATGACACCAGCGGCATTCTTCAATGGCGGGCCGGTGAATGGCCATAACGCGCGATAACGTACTCGAGCGCTCGCGGGATGCTGCGGACGGCACACAATCAGCCGCCCAAATTGCGCGGCCTGACTGATAAGGGCTCTCAACTGGGTGCTGGTTGCAGGACTGGGTACTGGGACTGGCCAACTGGTTTCTGCTTACTGGGACTGGCGAACTGGTTACTCGACTGGAACTGGGGGACTGGGTACTGGAGTGGTACTGTCTGTCGTGTCGGTGCGAATGAGCAGTAGAAGGAAGCCAGGCAACGACCGATCCCTACCATGGACAGGGTCCAGTCCCCAGTCCCCAGTGGCTCCCAGCACCAGTCCAGTACCCAGTTCGCCAGTCCGAGTAAGCAGAAACCAGTACGCCAGTCCCAGTACCCAGTCCTGCAACAAGTAACCAGCGACCCTCAGTGATCGCCCTCTGCTCCCCGCGCTCCTCGTCGCTCCTATTCGGGCCCGCGCCGATACATGAGGTTCAAGTACTCATCCGTCCCTGGAACCCGGAACCGCACATTGATCCCTGCGGCGTCAGGGATCGCCGTGTGCGACAGCGGCGAGATGTACTCCGACGTCATGAGCAAGTCGCCGCGGGCGTCGTATTGCACGCCACCGAAGTCTTGCTCCCGCGACGTATGGCGGAGTTCATAGACCTTCGTGCCGTTCACGGTGCGCACGTTGTATTCGGCGTAGCGGACGTCCACGTGATACCGCGGGCGCCCCAGCGTCGAGAGGACCAGGTCGCCCCCCTCGGCGAAGACCTCGTGGTACTCGCGCACGCCGAAGACGGTGACCGAATCGCCCGTGATGAACGCGGGGAGGCGCGCGCCGTTGAGCTGGTGCAGGGGAAGCGACGCGTCGGCGGCGAGCACGGTGATCCTGGCCGTGCCGCTCACGCCGTCGGCGGTCGCGCGGACATTCGTCGTTCCCGCGGCGATGGCGCGCACGCGGCCCGCGGCGTCGATGGTCGCAATCGACGGGTCGTCGGAGGTGATCTTCACGAGGCGCCCGAGGATCGTGCGTCCGCCGATACCCTCTGCGCGGACGCCGACGACGGTGATGTCACCGCGGCCGAGCCGGAGCGAGTCGGGGAGGACCTGCACGGCAAGGACGGTGAGGGGCTGTACGTTGGCGACGATCGACGCGGTGAGCTGACCGGAGCGCGCGGTGATCGTGACGTTGCCGGGCTTGAGGAGCGTCACCACGCCACCGTTTCCGACCTCGGCGCGCGTTGGGTCGTTGGTACTCCATTGAATGGTCGCCCCCGGCACCGGAGCACCGTTCGCGTCGCGCACCGTGGCAACAAGAGTGACGACGTCCTGCTCGTAGATCGTGCCCGCCTGCGGGGCGATGGTCAGCGACCTGTTAGGCGTCGGGGCGGTCGACGGGGAATCGCTGCAGGCGGCGATGGCGGCCAACACCAGCAGCGTGCGTGCGGACATGGCGTACTTCGACATCGGTAGCACTCCTTACTGTATGAACTCAGGAACGCGGATGCGTTCAGGCAGTAAGGACAATCAGCAGGGGAGGGGGACCTTACGGCGTGGGTGGATTTACCCAATCGGGTTGGGGACAGGTGTCGGTCGGGTCTCTCCGGACTGGTGACTGGTTACAGGGCTGGGTACTGGGACTGGCGTACTGGTTTCTGCTTACTTGGACTGGTGAACTGGGTACTTGACTAGTGCTGGACGTCACTGGGGGCGGCAATGGAATGATTCGGGTCGTCATGGAACGATGACGGTGATCGGGCGGGGCGGCGGCAGGTTGGAGGCATGGACCTGCATGCACGCTACCTTGCCTGGGCCGAGCGTCCGCCGGACAGCCTGGTCGGGGATCCAATCTGGAGACTGCCCGCGTTTCGGATGGCTCGATTCCTCTCACTCGTCGGCGCTGAGGACGCAACGCGTGTTCGAAGTGCGGCGTTGCGCGATGCCACCGTCGTGCAGCTCCTGCGTGCGGTCGATTCCATATCCGCAAATATCGCCGAGGGCTACAGCCGCTTCAGCGGAAGGGAGCGAGCAAGGTTCTACGAGATCGCGCTAGGCAGCGCACGCGAAGCGCGCGAATGGTACGCTCGG
>JACMLI010000059.1 GCA_014379705.1 Gemmatimonadaceae bacterium | reverse complement strand
GCCGAGTGCGACGCGCACGCCAAGCTCCTGCTGGCGCGACACGAGGCGGGCGAGCAGCACGCTGGCAATGTTCGCACACGCGATGAGCAGCAGCAGCGCCGCCGCGGCGCCGAGGGCCAGGAGGGCGGGACGGATCGATCCCGTCATCTCCTCACGCACCGGCACCAGGACCACGCCGATCCCGAGGTAGGCCTCGGGTCGGTCGGCCGCCAGCCGGGCCATGATGCGATCGGCATCGGCGCGGGCGGCGCCTTCCTCCCCCGGGCGCACGCGACCAATCACCTGCAGGTAGCGAAACTTGTCCTTTCGCTCCGGATGCGCGAGCACCGGTGAGATGTCGAGCGGCACGAGGAGTTCGGCCTGCGGGAAGAGGGGCGCGATGAACTCCGGCGACATGACGCCGAGCACGCGCCGACTGACGCCGCTGATATCGATGGTGCGCCCGACGATCGCCGGATCGCTGCCGAAGCGTCGGCGCCAGAGGCCATCCGCCAGGATGACGACCGGTTCGGCGCCCGCGGAATCGGCGCCGGGCGCAAACCCGGTGCCAAGCCGAGGACGCACGCCGAGCAGTTCGAGCGTGTTGGCCGACATGCGAAGCCCCGGGACATTCTCCGGAATGCCATCGCCCGTGAGCGCGCCGCTCGATGGCCCCACGGCCGCGAGCCCCGCGAAGGACTTCGTGTTCTCTCGCAACGTGAGGAACGCGCGGGCACTGAGCTGGCCCATGGTCTGCCGCTCGGTGCCCTCGGTGCTGTGGAGTTGCACCACCCGCTCGGCGTCGGCCCACGGGAGGGGGCGCAGGAGGAGCGCGTGGACGACGCTGTAGATCGACGTGGTGGCCCCGATGCCTAACGCCATGGTGACGAGGAGGACGAGGGCGAGCGCCGGCGAGCGCGCCATGCTGCGCGCGGCAATGCGCACGTCGTCCCACGCCTCGGAAAAGACGCGGAGGCGCGTGACCTTGCGTTCGGCGGCCCGATCCTGGGCCACGCAGTAGTCGCGCGTCTGGTCGACGTCGCCGAACTCGCGCCGCGCACGGGCCATGGCATCGTCGGCCGTGTGCCCTTGCGCGCGCAGTTCCGCGGCTCGGTCCACGAGCCAGCCTTCGATCTCGGTGTTCACGTCCGATGCGATGCGGTGCTTGCTGCGCGACGGGAGTTCGGGCCAGCGCGGAGGTCCGGAGGGTTCGGTCATGGGAGTCTCGTCAGGCGGGCTTGAGGACGCGGGCCACGGCATCGGCATAGCGATGCCAGGCGGCGGAATGGGCGGCGAGGTGCCGGCGACCCGCCGGCGAGAGTTCGTAGATTCGGACCTTCCGCCCGGTCTCGGACGTGCCCCACTTCGACTTCACGAGGTCCTGTCGCTGCAGGCGATGGAGGGCCTGGTAGAGCGCCGCCCCTTCGATGGAGAGCTCTTCGTTGCTCCGGTCGCGGATGAATGTGGTCATCGCGTAGCCGTGCATCGGCTTCCATGCGAGGGTGCGGAGGATCAGGACATCGACGGTGCCCTGCAGGAACTCAGGAGGGGTCGGCATGGTGTGTGAGGTGATATATCACGTGGTGATATATGCTCGGACACCGCTGGCACGGAAAGGGTTTGGGCTGTCCGTGAACCGCCGGTGAGTCTACGACGACGCCACGTCAGGGAGTCGGCGGAGTACCCGCAGACATCTGGCGTTCGTACTCCGCCTCGTCGTAGTGCCCGAGCGATTGAGCAATGAGGCCCATGGCGTCGAAGGTCCACTCCTCATATCCCGTGATGTCCACCGCCTTGCCGTTCCCGCCCGGACCGGTGTTGGTCCCGGTCCATCTCCAGTGGAACGTGACCTTCGACTCATCCCGTACGACCGAGTCCATTCGTACGAGCATATCCGGGAATCCCTGCATGAAGCTCTCCACCGTCCCACGAACTGCGGCGCGTCCGATGGCCGGAGCACCTGCATTCACGTTGAGGACCCCGCTGTCCGCATAGAAGGCCGCGAGACGATCGGGGCTCTGGCTGCTCCATGCCGCCGCGTAGCGCGTGGCGAAGTCCGTGAGCTCGGCCTGGTTCATCACAATCCTCGAGGTGCAACGGCGTGCATCGATTCCCGGGGCTTGAGTGTCTTCACGGGCGTCCCCCGTGCCGTGCTTGCCCGGACGCGCAGCAAGAGCTCGCGCGCCAACGGGCAGGATGCATCAGCGGCGCGTCCCGCGGGCCATGACGGAGGAACCATCCACGTACTCGAATCCGGACACACGTTCCCCAGTCCGCAGGAACCTGACCTGCAGTTGCGCGTTGGTGGACCAGAGCTCCCCGTTGCGCCAGAGGCCGTACGCGAAACGATCGGGCCCGCTGGGCAGGAGCTGCATCTCTTCCACACCGGCAACGCGGGGCTCGAAGCGGCCAATGAGCCTGCCGTTCTGCAGCGAGACGACGAATCGGGATCCGCGTCCGGTGACCTCGTATTCGCCGAGGTAGGGCGCGGCCTCTGCCGCAGTGACGGTGAGCGGAAGCGTCGGCGTCACCGTGATCGGGACTTCGATGCCCATCGTGCCCCAACGGAAGTCGAGGGTCGCGCCACTCGGCGAAACCGCGGGGAAGCTCCAGGTGAGCACATCGGTGTGCGTGACCTGACGCGGCGTCACGGGCGCACGCAGCTGTTGCGAGGTCGAGTCGGGATGCGCCGTGTGGAACAGCCCCGCGCGCGGATCGAGCACGAAGGTCCACGGGCCGTGCTCGCGCAGCACGAGCCACACCGAATACTTCCCCTTGGGCACCGCGAGGCCGAGGAGTTGTACGGGCTTCGAGACTTCGAGAGTCGTGGCATCGTCGGCGCCAGGCGTCCAGGCGCGACCCCAGCGCTCCATGCCGCCATACATGTTCGTCCGCCCGCGGGCGCGTGGGCGCGAGTAGTCGACGGTGATGCGTGTGCCGTCGACCGTCTGCGATACCATCGCGCGCTCGGAGGCAAGTATTTGCGCGCTGAGCGATTCAGTGCCCAGGAGGAGTGCCGCGGTGGCGATGAGTGTGCGTCGCATGAGGGCGATCAGTTGGAAGTGACGAAGGCCAGGTGATCGCATGGCCTCGGCCGCCGGTCCGTGCGTCGGCCAACTCAACGCCGTCAGGGCGTTTTGTCAGCGCCGGTGGTGATGGTCGTCAACGTCTCTGCGTCGTACTGACTCGCGTACTCCGCCGACGGCGGAATCACCGTGATCACGTCGATGAGGATCCCATTGGGATCCGACGTGATGAAGTGGCGCTGGCCGAAGGCTTCCGAGCGCAACTCCAGGTGGATAGGCAGTCCCGCCGACTGTAGACGCGCGTACTCGGCATCCACGTCTACCACCTCGAAGTTGAGGATCAGCCCTCCGGCCAACGGGCGCCGGAAGGCGGCAGGGACCGTCGGGTGCTCAGGGTTCAGAAGGGCCAACTCGAACGCCGGGGACTGGTTGGCCTTCAGGCTGATGTACCAATCTGATTCGAACGAGACCTCGAAGGGAAAGTGCGTCGTGTAGAAGGCCTTCGAGCCCGGCACGTCCCGTGTCATCACGACAGGGTAGAAGCTGCTGACCTTCATCAGGGTTACCCCGTTCTGTATGTCGCGTGGCGCTGTCGGGAGCACTCGAGGCGCGCGTCACTGGAAACCGCGATTCAGTCCTTTGCGCGATCCAGGTACTCACCCGTGCTCGGGTTCACGCGCACGCGCTCACCCGTGCCGATGAACTCCGGAACGTTGATCATGACGCCGTTCTCGAGCTTCGCCGGCTTGTATGACGCCGTCTTGGTCGCGGTCTTCATGACCGGCGACGTGTCGACGATCTCGAAGATGAGGTACTGGGGGAGCTCGATGCCGATCGGGCGACCGTCATAGTACTCGGCCAGGATCTCCATGTTGGGCACCATCCACTGGGCGTTGTCCCCCAGGGCCTCGGCCTCCATTTCGATCTGGTCGAAGTTCTCGGTGTTCATGAAGTGGTACGTGTCGCCGGCGGCATACATGAACTGGAGCTCGTGGGTCTCCATGGACGCCTTTTCGATGGCGTCGTCGGCGCGGAAGCGATGCTCGAAGTTCGAGCCGTTCCGGAGGTTCTTCATCTTGGTCTGGACCATCGCACGCAGGTTGCCGGGCGTGTGGTGGCGGAAATCAATCACGCGGCAGGGATCGCCTTCGAACACGATCACCATGCCCTTACGGATTTGCGTAGCGGGGACAGCCATGGGCCTGATGGGAAGCGGGTAAAATTATGCAGCCGATAAGGTTAGCAGGTTGAGGGACTCGGTTCAAGCGGGCGGTAGGGGGCGGGCGGGTTGGCGGGCGGGCGAGCTGTTAACGCCGTCGCTCCGGCGAAGGCCGGAGCCCTGCGGCGTTGTTGTGGGCATCCGGGCAAACGACACGGGGCCCCGGCCTTCGCCGGGGCGACGAAGCAGAGACACGGGGCCCCGGCCTTCGCCGAGGTGACGGGTTCTCGTGCTTCCCGTGCTACCCGTGCTTCCCGTGCTACTCGTGCTACTCATGCTTCCCGTGCTGCCACTGCCGGCTCACCGATACCCCTGAACCAGCGGAAGAACACCCTCCCAGACATTCTTCGCCACCAGCTTCGCACCCTCGGGATTCGGGTGGATCCCATCGCGTTGGTTGAGCTTCCCGACTCCCGCGACCCCGTTCAGGAGAAAGGGCAGCAGGGTCACATTCTCTTCCTTCGCGACCTCCTCGAAGGCGTCGTGGAATCGCCGGGTGTAGGT
>JACMLI010000464.1 GCA_014379705.1 Gemmatimonadaceae bacterium | reverse complement strand
CTCCGGCTTCGACGTGCCGTTCAGCAATCAGCAGCTCGTCGGCAAGTGCCAGGCGGTCTACATCGGTGATGAGCGCGGCAACGTGTCGGAGATCCTCGAAGTCCCACTCACGCCGCGCGTCACGGCGAAAAGTCCATTCGCCACGCGCTTCAATGCCTCGTACATCGGGACCGTGGCGCTGCGCGTGGTCCTCGAGGTGGCCGACCCCGACGACGACTTCGTGGGCGCCTTCCTCGGCTACAACCTCCGTGACGGCGTCGTCATCCTGCCCCCCGACGGCATCGCCGACAGGGTCGTGCTGCAGCCCGCCGGCATCATCGGCGCGACGTTCCCGGAATTGCCATTCGGCATCGGCTTCGGTGAGTGGTCGGACTACCTCACCGTCACCGTCTACCTCGTGGACCGACAGGGCAACGTGACGCGCCTCGAGGATCTCGACCTCTTCCGGTGATCCAGGATGACGCGACTCAGAATGATTGCGGGGCCCTTGCTCGGACTCATGCTCGCCAGTGCGTGCGAGGACGTCCTCGTGCCGCTCGAGCTGCCCGCCGGTTCACGCGAGTTCGTGCCCGAGCCGGTCTTCAAGGTGTGGTGGCAACAGATCGAGATCTGCTCCGGGCGCCAGGCGTCGTTCGATGCGGTCTCGTGGTATGTCATTCCGGGGGAGACGCCCTTCCGGATCCCCAACCACGACTACGATGTGGTCGGATTTTGGGACCAGGTCGCCAATCGCATCGTGCTGCTCGAGATCCTGCCCGATCGCCGCGCGCCGTACGTGCGCCATGAGGCCCTGCACGCGATCCTGCGCCGGACCGATCACCCCGACGAGTTCTTTGTCACGCGATGCGGCGAAGTGATCAATGGTCCGGAGTCGCCGGGATAGGGACGGGCAGACTCTCGAACGCGTTGGTTCGAAGGTGTCTTGAGACGCTCGTTCTGCGTTCCGCACGCCTTGGAACTGCGGCGCGGCCCATTCCCGAAGGGGGTGGTTCGAAGGTGTCTCGAGACGAATTACGGGAATCACGGGCAGTACGAGAAGCACGGGAGGCACGGGAAGTACCGCGATCGCGGGGCCTCTCGTGCCGCTCGTGCTTCCCGTGCCGCTCGTGATTCTCGTGATTCCACCTGGCGCCCGAGACGCAACCCATCCGTCGGCTGAACAATGCGGCCCCCGGGCAGGCAAGACGGGGGGCACCATTCCGAGACTCCGCCGTGACCGATCGGACACATACGTTCACGATGTTGGCAGCCCCTGCTGGTTTCCCCTGCCAATCGTGCGATGACTTTCCGTTCTCCCGCCTTCGGCGCGTGCGCAATTGCCGCGCTGGTCCTTGCCGCGTGCGCCGATGCGCCGACGGCGACGACGCGCCAGCCAATCGTATCCGCCGACGTTCAAGCGGCCGCGGGCTCCTACGCGGTGACTCTCGAGTCGGTACGCGAAGTGGTGCCACGCAGCCTTCTCACCTCATACGTGCAGGTCCCGGGCAATCCGGCGGTGAAGGTCTGGAAGACCGGGTTCGGGTCCGCCATCGCGCCTGGCCCCACGGCGGGTTCCTTCTTCCTGCTCACGGATCGCGGGCCCAACATCGACTATCCCGCCGGCACGCCTGATGGAAAGCTGTTTCCCGCGCCTCGTTATGCGCCGCGGATCGGCCTGTTCACGCCGTCAGGCGCCAATGCGCTGCGCCTCGTGCAGTCGATCGACCTCGCGTTACCGAGCGGCAAGACGCTCACGGGATTGCCACTTCCCCCGGGCAGCTGCGGTTTCACCAACGAGAAGGGCTACGTGCTCGAGCGCGGCTCGCTGTTCGTCGTGAGCGACCCCAACGCCATCGATTCGGAAGGATTGGCGGTCGGGTTGAATGGGGACTTCTGGATTGCGGACGAGTACGGACCGTTCATCGCGCGGTTCGATCCCGCCGGCCGTCAGGTCGCGCGCTTCGGCCCATGCGCTGGTCCGGGGGTCACGGCGGGCCTTCCGGCGGTCCTGGCCACGCGTCGCGCGAATCGCGGCATGGAAGGCATCACCATCACGCCGAGCGGGCTGGTGGTCGGCATGATGCAGTCGCCGCTCGACAACCCGCGCGCTGCCGGCCGAGCCTCGCGCGCGCTCCGCATCGTCGTGTTCGATCCGACCCAGCCCAGCGCTGCCGCGACGAAGCAGTACGTCTACCTCGCCGAGACCCCGGCGCTGCTCTCGAGCGAGATCGTCGCGATCGACGACACGCACTTCCTCGTCCTCGAGCGCGACGGGAACCTCCCCGGCGTCCCCGGGACGATCAAGCGCATCTACAAGATCGACCTCGCGGGTGCGACGGATGAATCGGATCCGGCGAATGGCACGACCGGAAAGAGCTACGGTGTGTTCGGGGCGACGCTCGAAGCCGTGACCGACTACGCGGGCGCGGGCATCGTGCCCGTGTCGAAGGAAGTCGTGGTCGACCTGATGACGGATCTCGTCGGCTACCCGCACGACAAGCCGGAGGGCATCGCGCTGATCGGCGCCGACCGCATCGTCATCTCCAATGACGACGACTTCGGCGTCGTTGGCGACGTCACCACCGGCCTGTTGCTCCGCAAGGCGCTGCTGAACGGCGTGACGGACTACAACTCGGTCTGGACCGTGCGGGTTTCGCCGCCGCTCCGCTAGGGGCGGGGTCGAGGTGGGGCGCCTAGCGCCCCGCCTCGACCTGCGTGTCGCGGAACCATCCCGCGCGCCGTACGACCTTCACCGCGATGGCGGTGAGCACCGCCACGAACAGCACGATGACCACGAAGCCGTGGGGAGCATTGCTGAAGGGAACGCCGCCCACGTTCATGCCGAGCAGCGAACCGATCACGTTGAAGGGCAGGGCGAGTACCGTGACCCACGTAAGGAGGAAGAGGGTGCGGTTCGTGGTCTCGGAGAGGTAGGCACCGAGTTCTTCCTGGATGAGTCGCGCGCGCTCGACCAGCGCGGCGCAATCGGTCACGGCCGCGGCGAGTTCCTCCGCCGCCTCGCGCAACCGTCCCACGTCGTCTTCATGGATCCACTCCGGCGGCCGAGCCAGCAAGCGGAACAGCGCACCGGGTTCCGGCGCGAGTAGTCGCTGGAGCCTGACGAGGAGGCGTCGCAGCGTTCCCAGCTCGCTCCGGCTCACCGCCACGCGCTGCTTGAGCAGGTTGTCCTCGATGACGTCGACGCGTCGGGTGGCCTGGCGCGTGATGTCGACGAGCACGCGCGCCTGATCCTGGAGGAGCTGGGCGAGGAGCTCAACGGGAGAAGCGAACGTCGTGCCGGCCCTGACGTCGGCGCGCAACCGGTCCACCGACCGCAGCGGGCGCAGTCGCATGCTGATGACGAGGTTGCGCCGCACAAAGAGGCCAACGGTGGAGAGATGGCCGGGATCGAAGGCGAACTCGAAGAGCACGTCGTGCATCGTCGCGATCAGGTCGTCGCCGTCGAGTTCGAGTCGCGTCGATGCCGCCGCCTCGTGCAACGAGGGAATGAAGTCGTCCGGAGGCGAAACGTGCTGTCGCACCCAGCGTTCCGATGCGCTGTTGGCGAGGGAGAAGTGCAGCCAGGCGAAGCCGCCGCGCCCCTCGCCGTCGCCGCCAAGGACCGACTGCGCTTCGTCGCAGCCGATGTCCCGTGGCGGTGCGCCTGGAGCGAAGTAGTAGCCCCAGACCAGGCCATTCCGGTCGGAGCCGTAGTTGATGTCCGGGTTCGTCATGTCGACTCCGTCGGCGTCGCCATCACCTTACCCGGAGCAGGCTGTCGTTGCCATGGCGTCACGTCCTGCGAACCCGCCGGCAGCTGTAACGATACCGGCGTGGCCCGATCCGGTCGTCGACCTCCACGGCGTTAGCGTTGAAAGGTGAGAGGCTGGAGGGCGCGGGGGACCTCTGCTGATCTCTGCTGACTACTGGTTACACGGCTGGGTACGGGGGCTGGTGTACTGGTTTCTGCTTACTGGAACTGGCCAACTGGTTGCTTGACTTGTACTGGCCGTACTGAGTGCTGGCCCCGCGACCGGGCCGTCGCGCGACAAGCTTTCCCCGTACCAGTCGAGTAACCAGTACGCCAGTTCCAGTAAGCAGAAACCAGTCACCAGCCCCAGGACCCAGACCTGCAACCAGTACGCAGTGTCGGTTCCAGGGGTGCTGGCTTCCTATTCTGTCGGTGGTCCCACCAGCACCGGAGCGGCGACCGCCCTCCTCGGCGTAAGCGTTCCATCACCAAGCTGTCCCCTTCCTCCGGGTCCCCAGCAGAGCACCGTGCCCAGCGTGGTCGTCGCACACACGATCGACCCCGGGGCCCCGGACGCGGGACCCACGTCCACCCGCGGCGTCGTGAGCGCCGGTCCCTGGAGGAGCAACGAACCGGCCAGCACGGGGAGCGCAGAGTGCGCGGGGAAGGCACCATTGCCTAACGAACCCTGGTCGCCGCGTCCCCAGCACCAGGCGTCGAGCGTCCCCGCCTCCACCGCGCAGGTGGTCGATCCGGCCGTGGCCAGGTGCGCCCAGCTCATCGTCCCGCTCACCAGATGCGGACTCGTGATCGCACCGTCCACGACGCCGTCCCCCGTTTGGCCGGAGGTCCGGTCGCCCCAGCACCATGCCTCTCCGGTCGTGGCGAGGGCGCAGCTGTGCAGGGTGCCGCCATCGATGAGCGAGAGGGCCGGGACCCCGGGCACCATGGTCGGCGTGGGTCGCTGCGCCCCAATCACGCCCGGGTCGCTCCCGAGCTCCCCGCGCGCGTTGCCACCCCAGCAGTACGCGACGCCCGCCGCGGTGAGGCCGCAGGTATGGCTCTCGCCGGCCGCCAGCGATGCAAACCGGAGGCCACCGTCCTGCACGCGCTGCGGAAGGATCACCGGCGATCCTACAGATCCGATGCCTGTCTGCCCCTCGGCGTTCCAGCCCCAGCACCACGCCTCGCCGGCCGCGGTGAGCCCGCAGTTGTGATACCCGCCACTCACCAGCTGAACGAACGCCACGCCCCCGGCCTGCACCGGTGTCGGTTGCAGGGCGACGCCCCCGATCGACCCGACGCCGAGCACCCCGAACACGTTGGCCCCCCAGCAGAGCGCTACGCCCTGCGCGAGTCCGCATGAATGCGAATAGCCGGCGACAACGCTGCCGATGGCGTACAGCGTCGGGACGTTGATCGGCGTCGACACCGGAAGCGTGTCGGCGAAGCCTGCGCCAAGCTCTCCATACGCGTTCGTTCCCCAACATTGCGATCGCGTGGCTTGCGACG
>JACMLI010000463.1 GCA_014379705.1 Gemmatimonadaceae bacterium | reverse complement strand
CGTGGCCGTCCCCCTCGGCCTCGCCCTCGAGCGCTCGCGGGCCGTCGCCGAGCCGGTGATCCGGCTCCTGGGCGTCATACAAACGATCCCCAGCATCGCCCTGCTCGCGTTCATGATCCCGCTGCTCGGGGTGGGAGTGCTCCCCGCCCTCGTCGCGCTCTGGCTCTATTCCCTGTACCCGATCATTCGCACGACCTTTTCCGGCGTGCGCGACGCCGATCCCGCCGCCATCGAAGCCGCCGAGGCGCTGGGAACCACGGCACGACAGCGCCTGCTGTGGGTGCGGCTCCCGCTCGCAGCTCCGGTTATCATGGCGGGCATCCGCACCGCGGCCGTGATCGCCGTCGGTGCGGCGACGCTCGCCGCGTTCATTGGTGCCGGCGGACTCGGCGACCCGATCGTGCAGGGCCTCTCGCTCGCCGACTCGCGCATGGTGCTCTCGGGCGCGCTGCCGGCGGCGCTGCTGGCCCTGGTGGTGGATGGTGGCCTCGCCGCAGTGGAGCGTGCGGTGACCCCGGCCCACCGCCGCGTCACGCGTCAGCCGCGGGCCGACACCTCGAGGTAGGTGAGCCAGAAGTCATCGTTGGCGTCGCTCCAGAGGCGCGAGAGCTCGAACCCCGCCGACGTCACGACCGTCTCGAGCCGTTCGGCGTCGTACTTGTAGGAACTCTCGGTCCAGATGGTCTCGCCGCGCGCGAACCTGATGGTGGTGCCATCGATGTGCACTGTCTGGTTGCGTAGACTCTCGAGGTGCATCTCGATCCGGCTGGCTTCGTCGTTCCATGGCGCCCGATGGCGGAACGCCGTGAGGTCGAAGTCCGCGCCCATGTCGCGGTTGAGGCGGGCGAGCATGTTCAGGTTGAAGGCCGCCGTCACACCGCGGGCATCGTCGTACGCCGCCTCGAGGCGAGCCGGATCCTTGCGTCGATCGACGCCCAGGACCATCGCGCCGTTCGCACCGAGCGTGCGGCGCACTCGACCGAGGAACGCCGCGGCCTCGGCGGGATGAAAGTTGCCGATCGTCGACCCGGGAAAGAACGCAACACGTCGACCGGTGCTGGGCAGCGGTGGAAGCTTGAGCGGTGCCGTGAAATCGGCCCCGATGGGATGGATGGCGAGGCCTGGGTACTGGTGGCCCAGTTCGTACGACACCGACGCGAGCTGCGTCGTCGAGATGTCGATCGGCACGTAGGCGGCCGGCGCCTCGAGTGCATCGAGGAGCATGCGGACCTTCACCCCTGCGCCGCTCCCATATTCGACCAGCACGGCCTGCGGGCCAATCAGCGCGGCGATCTCGTCGACGCGCTCGCGCAGGATCGTGAGTTCCGAACGCGTGAGGTAGTACTCGTCGAGCTCGCAGATCTCCTCGAAGAGCTGCGCCCCGCGCGCATCGTAGAAGAGCTTGGGCGGGAGCGTGCGCGGCGTGCCCTGCAGGTCGCGGAGCACTTCGGCGCGCACGGACGCCGGGAGTTTCCCGGCGTAGGTAGCCTCGTCGAAGCGACGATCGCGCGGGGCGGTCATGCCCGGTCCGCCAGGCGGATGCCCGTAAACTGCCACCGGGTGTCCGACGGAAAGAAGTTGCGATACGTAGGGCGGGCATGGGACTGCGGCGTGGCGCACGACGCGCCGCGCAGGACCCACTGGTCGCACATGAACTTGCCGTTGTACTCCCCGATCGCCCCACGCGCCGGGACGAACCCGGGATAGGCGACGTACGGGCTCGACGTCCACTGCCAGGCATCGCCGTAGAGCTGCGCCATGGCGCCCGGCGACGCCGGCCGGGGATGGTAGTGCCGCGCGTCGACGAACGTGCCCTCGACGGGGCGATTCGCCGCCACCACTTCCCACTCCGCCTCCGTGGGCAGCCGATGGCCGGCCCAACGAGCGAATGCATCGGCCTCGTAGAAGCTCACGTGGCACACTGGCTCGTCGGCGTGGAGCGGGTTCACTCCGGCGAGGGTGAACTCGGTCCATCCCTCCGGGGTGCGCTCCCAGTAGAGGGGCGACGTCCATCTCGCCTGCTGCACGGTGGCCCATCCGTTCGAGAGCCACAGGTCCGGGCGCCGGTAGCCACCGTCTTCCACGAACTCGAGGTACTCGCCATTGGTCACCAGGCGCGACGCGAGGCGGAAGCGTTCCACGAACACGCGATGCAGGGGGCGCTCGTTGTCGAATGAGAACGCGTCGTCACCGTGGCCGATGGTTCGCAGTCCTTCGTCGTGCGTCTCCCACGCGATCGCCGGCGTGCCCCTCGCGGACTCACACGAACGCGCCGCGAAGCGCGGCCGCATGGGGTTGATCCAGAACACGTGCTTGATGTCAGTGAGGAGCAACTCCTGGTGCTGCTGCTCGTGGTGCAACCCGAGTTCGATCAGCGAGCGCGCGGGGTGTGCGGGATCGTCGTCCATCTCGCGCAGCAGCGCGCGCATCGCGTCGTCCACGTGGGCGCGATACGCAAAGACCTCCGACACCGTGGGGCGCGTGACGAGGCCGCGTTGGGCGCGGCAGTGACGCTCACCCGCCTGCACGTAGTACGAGTTGAACAGGAACGCGTACTTGGGATCGATCGCGCGATACGACGCTGCGTGCGGCGCGAGCACGAAGGTCTCGAAGAACCAGCTCGTGTGTGCGAGGTGCCACTTGGTCGGGCTCACGTCGGGCATCGAACTGACCACGAAGTCCTCTGTCTCGAGGGTCTTCGTCAGCGACTCGGTCTGTGACCGGACCGTGGAGTAGGCGACCTGGAGGCTCGCGATCGGTCGTGCTGATTCACGCGCAGGCGGCGCTGGCTCCAGCAGGTGATGCACACCCATCGTGGCCTCTCCATGTCCGGGAAGACCGCGGGAGGTGAGCGCAGGCAGGATCGGCGTGTCGGGGCCTGCGATCCCACCATGCTTCCGCGGTTCACCTGAAATGCCGCAACCCCCGGCGAGGTTCCCGGCGTGCACAAACTGTCACCGGACCCTTCTCGCGAACACTGCCCTCGTCCGGCGGGCTCATCCTGCAGTCTCCACCCGAATGGCCGGCATCTCCTGGGAGTGTCGCGAAAGTGTCGCGTCGTGGGCGGTGCGGCTGTGCGCCACGTTCTCGATGCACTGGACCACGAGCGACGTCCACCCGGTCTGGTGACTCGCCCCGGCCCCGCGGCCGGTGTCGCCGTGGAAGTACTCGTGGAAGAGCACCAGGTCGTTCCAATGCGGGTCGGTGGCGTAGCGCTCCTCGCCGCCGTGGCAGGGCCGGTGGCCCTTCTCATCAGGCAGGAAGAGTTTGGAGAGCCGGCGCGAGAGCTCGTGCGCCACTTCGACGAGGGTCAGCATCTTCCCCGAACCTGCCGGGCATTCCACGGTGAATGTCTTGCCGTAGAAATGGCCATACCGCTCGAGGGCCTCGACGAGCAGGTAATTCACGGGGAACCAGACGGGCCCGCGCCAGTTGGAATTGCCGCCGAACAGCCCACTCGTGCCCTCGGCCGGGTCATACGCCACGCGGAACTCCTGTCCGCCGGCGCGGAACACGTACGGCGACGCGAGATGCACGCGGGAGACCGAGCGGATGCCATAGGGACCGAGGAACTCGCGCTCATCGAGCAGGTAGCGCAGCACGCGCTCGAGGCGGTCGCGCGAGGGAATCGCAAGCAGGCGGTGTCCATGCGCCTCCGACCCATCGCGGGTGAGCCACGAGGTGTGACGCGCCAGCTCGGGGCGATGCTCCAGGAACCATCGCATCCGCTTCGTGAAGCCCGGGAGGCGCGCGAGCACGTTGTCATCCAGCACTTCCACCGCGAGCAGCGGAATGAGTCCGACGAGCGACCGCACGCGGAGGGGCAAGTGCATCCCGTCGAGTCGAAGCTGATCATAGTAAAAGCCGTCCTGGTCGTCCCAGAGGCCATTGGCCCCCATGGCATTCATCGCGTCGGTGATGGCGATGAAGTGCTCGAAGAACTTGGAGGCCACGTCCTCGTACGCGGGATCTTCGGCGGCGAGTTCGAGCGCCATCGACATCATCGTGTTGCAGAAGAACGCCATCCATGCGGTGCCATCGGCCTGCTCGAGGTTTCCACCGGTGGGCAACGGTTTCGACCGATCGAAGACGCCGATGTTGTCGAGGCCGAGGAAGCCACCGGCAAAGAGGTTGTGGCCTTCCGGGTCCTTCCGGTTGACCCACCACGTGAAGTTGAGCAGCAGCTTGTGAAACGCGCGTTGGAGGAAGAGCCGATCCCGATGGCCGCGGGGGCCAGTCATCTTGTACACGCGCCAGACCGCCCATGCGTGCACCGGTGGATTCACGTCATCGAACGCGAACTCGTATGCCGGGATCTGGCCGTTGGGGTGCATGTACCATTCGCGCAGGAACAGGATCAGTTGCTCCTTGGCGAACACCGGGTCGACGCGCGCGATCGGGAGCGTGTGGAAGGCGAGGTCCCACGCCGCATACCACGGATACTCCCACTTGTCCGGCATGGAGATCACGTCGGCATTGTAGACGTGCGTCCAGTCGGCGTTGCGCCCGGTGCGGCGTGAGGCGGGGGGCGCCGGTTGGTCCGGATCGCCGTCGAGCCAGTCCTTCACGACATAGTGATAGAACTGCTTGGACCAGAGCAGTCCGGCGTAGGCCTGGCGCGCCACGATGCGCTCGTCCGGCGTTGCCGCCTCGGGGATGCGTGCGGCAAAAAACCGGTCCGCTTCCTCCTCACGTGTCGCGAACGTCTCCTGGAATGCGGCGCCGAATGCGTCGTCCGTCGCCATCGCCGCCTGCCGCAACCGCAGCTCAACGGTCACCGTGGCGTGCGCGGGCATGGTCAGGCGGTAGAGCGCCGCCACCTTCGTTCCCACCAGCGCCGGATTCACGGCCTCCGTGCGACCCTGGATGAGGTACGCGTGGAAGGCGTCCTTCACGTATGGCGAGGCGTTGGCCTGGCCGAAGAGGCGCGCCGTGTTCGTCTCGTTCTCCGTGAACAGCAGTTCCGGGCGGACGCCACTCGATGCGTCACCCGCATCGAATCGGTAGTGTCCGAGCGACGCGTGCTGGACATCGACGGCACGGCCCGACCGCGCACGGAGGACCGGCTTCTCGGCAGGCCCTTCTCCGCGCCGGCCCCAGGACCAGGTGTTCCGGAACCAGAGCTGGGGGAGCAGGTGCAGCGTTGCCTCGGCGGGCCCGCGATTGCTCATCGTGATGCCGATCAGCAGGTCTTCCGGCGAGGCCTTCGCGTACTCCACCGTGACGTCGAAGTAGCGTCCCTCGCCAAAGATGCCCGTGTCGGCGAGTTCGTACTCCGCGTCGAGGCGCGACCGGCGGCCGTTCTCCTGTACAAGGTCAACGTACGGATAGGCGCGCTGCGGGTACTTGTACAGCGCCTTCATGTAGGAGTGCGTGGGCGTTGAGTCGAGGTAGTAGTAGCACTCCTTTACGTCTTCGCCGTGGTTCCCTTCGGGCCCGGTCAGGCCGAAGAGTCGCTCCTTGAGGATCGGGTCCTCGCCATTCCAGAGGGCGAGCCCGAAGCAGAGGCGTCCCTGTCGATCGCAGAGCCCCAGGAGGCCGTCTTCACCCCATCGGTAGGCGCGGCTGCGGGCGTGGTCGTGGGGGAAATACTCCCAGCTCTTGCTGTCGGGCGAGTAGTCCTCGCGGACGGTGCCCCACTGTCGCTCGGCGAGGTAGGGGCCCCAGCGCTTCCAGTTGGCCTGCCGACGCGCGTCCTGTTGGAGGCGCTCCGTTTCTGCGTGGGGCACAAGAAATCTCCGCCGTGTCGTCGTCCCTGAATCGGGATCTGTCGTCCGGGGCGCGCTGGGTCGGGAGGCCCGAAGGCGGTGGAGACCCGGGCCGCCAACGCGATCTCCCGGCGCACCGTATCTTGGGAGCCACGGATCCCGCCTTCGAACCCTCCTGCGAGACGCCCATGTTTGTCACCCTCAGCATCCTCGCCTTGGCTGCGGCCGCCCCGAACCCGAAGACCCCGGCGCCCTACGATACGATCAGCATCAAGGAATGGAAGGTGCCGTGGGAGAAGACGCGACCGCGCGACCCGTACGTCGCCGCCGACGGGCGCGTCTGGTTCTGCGGCCAGGCGGGCAACTACATCGCCGTGCTCGATCCGAAGAACGGTGACTTCAAGCGTTACGAGCTCTCGGAGAACACGAACCCGCACAACCTCATCATCGACAAGAAGGGATTCATCTGGTACTCCGGCAACGTGAACGCGCACATCGGCAAGCTCGACCCGAAGACGGGTGAGATCACGCGTTATCCGATGCCCGATCCGGCGGCGAAGGATCCGCACACGCTCATCTTCGACAAGGCGGAGAACATCTGGTTCACCGTGCAGAACGGGGCGTTCGTTGGCCATCTCGACACGAAGAGCGGGAAGGTGCGCCTCGTGAAGATGGAGGAGAAGTCGCGCCCGTACGGCATCATGATGAACTCCAAGGACCAGCCGTACTTCAACCTGTTCGGGACGAACAAGATCGGGATGGTCGACCCGAAGACGCTTGTCTTCAAGGAGTTTGTGTTACCTAACGAGCGCGCCCGCGGCCGCCGCATTGCGATCACCTCGAACGACGACGTCTGGTACGTGGACTACACGCGCGGCTTCCTCGGCCGCCTCACCCCGTCGACGGGGAGCGTGCAGGAGTATGCATCACCGGGCGGGGCCAACGCCCTGCCCTACGCGCTCACCGTGGACGACCGCGATCGCCTCTGGTACTCGGAGAACGTGCCGAACAAGCCGAGCAGGATCGTCGGGTTCGACCCGCGGAGCAACACGTTCGTGCCGGGCATCGACGTCCCCAGCGGCGGACTCACGGTACGACACGTGATTTACCACCAGCCGACGCGTTCCCTCTGGTTCGGGACCGATGCGAATACCCTCGCGCGCGTGACGCTGCCCTGACGGGGTGGCGGGCAGTCGGGCAGGCGGGCGGTTGAAGTGGAGAGGTGTTGAGTGCGACGCGCGGGTTCGCCTGTGGTCTTCGAAGACCCTGGATGGGACCCGCGCTTGCTTTCACCGCCCGTCCGCCCGGCTGCGCGCCCGCCCGACGACTTCCGCCGGCCCCTGTTCCTGGCGACGCAGAACGACTCGTCCATCTCGTCCACTCGTCCACTCGTCCACTCGTCTCCCTTAACGCGGCACACGGCGGGCCGTCCGACAGGACAGGCGCGGAGGAAGAACCGCCCTGCAACTATACAAAACCGGAGGAGTCCATGCGTTCGACGCACGTGGTATCCGCAGCTGCCCTGCTCCTTGCCATCTCGGCCACGTCCCTTGCAGCCCAGGGCGCCCCGCCACGACACCGCATCAACCGCGACCGTGTCGAAGACGTGCGCGACCGTCGGGAGAACCGGCGCGACCGCGCCGAAGACGTGCGTGACAGCCGGGAAGATCGGCTCGACGTCCGCGAGGATCGTCGCGACCTCAGGGAGGATCGCCGCGACGCACGGGTCGACGGCGGCTATCGCGATCGCCTCGAAGATCGACGCGACCGCGCCGAGGATCGCGGCGACTTGCGTGAAGACCGGCGTGACCGTCGCGAAGACGTTCGAGATCGCGCCGAGGATCGCCGCGACCGCCGCGAGAACCGCCGCGATCGTCGCCGCTAGGGAAATCCAGAGTGCCCGGCGTGGACGTCACACCACGCCGGGCACTTTGCTTGTGGGAGAAAAAAAAATCCCCGCCACCGGCGGGGATCTCACAGAGCGTCCTGAATGCAGTCAGTCGTTGTTGCGCTGCAAAGGCGAAACGAGCACTTCGGAGCGCAGGGCGCCCTTCGACTCCTTCACTGGCATGGCGCGCGTCGTCGAAGGCATCACGGCGGCGACTGCGACGCGAGTGACGGTCGTGAGGAGAGGAATGCCCAGCCCAGTGGCAGCAAGCGCGAGGTTGGCTCCGACCAGTCGGCCCGTCCAGCGGTTCACGAGCCCGCGGTCCTTGGTGAGGACGACGGCCGTGACTGCCACAGCGTTCACGACGAGGAAGCCCAGGGCGGACCAGCGGAACGCCGTCGATCCCACGCTCGCAAGCCAGTTGAGGATGCCGTCTTCCATTCTCCCCCTTGATAAGACGGCTCCCGCGGACCCCGTGGGGTTGGGTCGTGCTGGGTAGGGGTCCAACGGTCGCCGTTCACCCCTATATACGACCCGGGCGAGCGAGGCGCGAGACCCCTGGGGCAATCAGCCCGAACCGACCTGCCGTCGCGCCGCCTTCACTCGGCGTTGCGCGTCACGCTTCCTCTCGCCGGCATACCGGCTTTCGGCCTCGACGCTCGCGAGGATGGCGTTGCCCTGGAGGATGATGCGCGGTGCCCCCCGCGGGGCCAACGCGGTAGGGTCGGGCGTGAACGTGTACTCGCCGACGAGTGCGTCCCCTTCCATGTCGACCCGCACGCCCGGGGGCAGCAGGATCTCGACCGACCCCATGAAGGCAATGACCTCGATCACCGTGTCTCCCTCGGAGAGGATCGCTTCCCTCAAGTCGAGCTCCACGCTCCCCATGCAGCACGCCACGCGCAGGTGACGCGGGACTTCCCACCCCCCCTCGCGCTTCTGTGAGCCGAAGAAGGAGAGCACACCCCCACGCTCGCGCACGGCCTCGGTGGGCAGCACTGAATATCGGTCGAGACGGCTGGGGAGTGGCATGGCGCTCACGGAAGGGCGACGGGGAAACCTAACGCCAACCAGGCGGAGCGAAGCGATTCGGCGTCGGGCACGCTGCCCTGGGCGAGTCGCGGCGAGCCCCCGCCCTTTCCCCCGGCGGCCGATAGCGCATCCTTCACGCGCTTGCCAGCCTCCACCCCCGAGTCCGCCGAGGACGCCACCAGGAGGGAGCGCGGCGTGTCGAACAGCGCTGCGTACACCGTCTTCGGCAGGTTCGACACCGCCAGAGCGAAGGCCCGCACCTCCTCCGCCCCACCGGTTGCGCGTCGTTCGACGATCCAGCGCACGCCGTCGGCATCGGCAGGCGTGGCCTCCCAGCGGGCGCGGGCGCGATAGCCTGCGACCTCCTCTTCCAGCTTGCGACGGGCGCCCTCCGCGGCGCGGAGCTGCTCGAACTGCGCCGGGACGATCGTCCCCAACTCGTCGATGCTGGCCGACGCCGCGGACGCCATCGCGGCAAGGACCGAATAGTCGGCACGCGCTCGCCGCACCGCGCGTGCCCCGCAGAGGAACTCGATGCGCACCTGCTTGCGCATCTTCTCCTGCCGCCGGAGAAAGATCGGGCCGATGGCGCCGGTCGTGCGCACGTGCGTGCCCCCACACGCGCTGCGGTCGATGCCGGCGATCGTCACGATGCGGAGCATGCCGCCGCGCTCCGATGGCTTGCGCAGCCCAGTCGCCGCGTCCGCGTCCTCGAACGACACCGTCACGGCGCGATCCTCGGCGACGACCTCGTTCGTGCGCGCCTCCGCCGCGAGCACCTGCTCGGCGCTCACGCTTTCCGTCGCCAGGTCGAGCGTGGCGTTCTCGGGGCCGAAGTGCACGCTCGCCGTCTCGTGGCCGAACAGGTCGGCGAACACGGCGGACAGCAGGTGCTGCCCCGTGTGTTGCTGCATGTGGTCGAAGCGACGCGCCCAGTCGATGGTGCCGTCGACCGTGTCACCGGTGAACGGGGAGGCGAGGACGTGGGCAACGCGCTCGTCCTCGTCCACGACGTCGAGGACCGGCACGCCGCCTAACGAGCCGTAATCCGAAGGCTGCCCCCCCGAGGCGGGATAGAATGCCGACCGGTCCAGGTAGATGCGACGCCCGGCCTCGGCACGTGCCACCACCCGCGCCTCGAAGGCGGTGAGGTACGCATCGGAGTAGTAGAGGCGATCGGTCATCGCTTTCCGACCTCGGACGAAGCGATGGAGTCGAGGGGCTCGCCATTGCGGCAACGGACGCAGAGCATCTTCGCGCCGAGCCCGATCGCGATGCGACGCCCGAGGGATCCATGCAGGTGGCGGGCGCACAGGATGCGGCGACAGCGCTCGCACACACCCCCCGACGTCACCGAGAAGCGGCGATCGCATTCGTCGCACTCGGTGAAGAAGATCGACTTGGTGAAGAAAGGCATCGGTGGCGGCGTCAGTCGTCGAGGGACACAGCATCACCGACGCGAATCGCGCCGCCGGTGAGCACTTCACCGAAGGCTCCCCCTCCCCAGTCCTCGAACATGACCTTTCGGAGCCCGGGGAGCGCCTCCTCCATCTGCTCGCATGGCTTCGTCTCGCCACGGATCGCAATGCGCGTGTCCCCGATGCGCAGGACGCGTCCGCGCGAGTCGGCGAGGTTGCACCCGCTCACGAGGAGGTTGGCGCGCCGGCGAGCGGGGTCGAGCTCCCCGCCGAGTGCGCCCATGTGCCGATCCCATGCCTCGCGCTCGAGGATGGTGACCTGGCGCTTTCCGCCGCGATTGGCATTTCCGGCGAGTCCCTGACCTTCGTCGAGGTGCGCCTCGGCCACGGCGTCCATTGGACCCCGCTTGAATCGCTTGATCCAGATCTGTTCGAGTCGGCCCATGGAAGCAGTGAGGAGCAGTTGGTGCGGGGGTGCCTATCCGTCCCGGTGCCCGAGGCCCGCGTCGGCCGGCAGCTCCCGGATGAACCAGGCGTTCGTGCCGCCGAAGTCGAAGATAAGCACATCCCCGGGGCCAAAGGCGAAGACGGCCGCGACCTCGTGGGTGGTATCCGGGTGCTCGGTATGGAGGACGTTGTCCTCGACGCGGTACACGAGCTGGAGGACCTGGCGTTGGTCACCGACCTCGAAGGCGTACAAGAGGCGTCCGCCGGGCCGGAACTCCATCGTGACGCCGGGAGCGAAGTCGAGGGCGCGGTCGGCTCGTAGGAGGTGCCACCGGCCCAGGAGGGATGGCACTCCGGGGGCGCGCTCGTCGGGCCCATCGTTCGACGCCATCCTGCAGTCTAGCGTCGCCGGGTCGTGGTGGAGAGGTGGGACTGGGCGACGAGGTAGCTGGCCATGAGCATGGTCGCCGAGAGGACGAGGTTGACGACGGAGCCGGCGCGGAGGGTGGTGGCGCCGGATTCCGAGGTGGCGGCGTTGATGTAGGCGGTGCCGACGGAGAGGACGAGGACGACGATGTCGAGTCCTGCCTCGGCGAGTCCCAGGTGGGCGGTCCATCGCGGCCAGCGCCAGCATGCGAGGCCGATGAGCATGGCGACGGCGTACCAGCCCCACTTGAGCGCGGGAAGGGCGTCGAGGAACGGGGTGCGCACGTCGACCCCGAGGAGGAGGTCGGCGAGGAGGAACGCCGGCGTGGCGAGGTAGTACCCTCGCACGAGGCGTGCGAGCGGGGGGGCGGGGGCGCCCACGAGCGAGTCGTTAGGCCCGGGGCACGTCGCTCACGGCGCGCGCATCACCGCGTCGTGAGCCGGGGAGGCACCGCGGTGGGTCAGCTCTGCTTGGACTTGAGCCACTTCACCGCGGCCTTGAACGCCTTCTCCTTGCCGCCATGCGAGGCGTCGCCGAAGAACGCGCGATGCTTGGGGCGCCACGCCCCTTCCTTGGTGCGGTGGTAGCCGACGCGAACGAAGTAGCCATGCGTGCGCGTGGACTCCTGGTCGATGCGGCTGATGCCGGGGACCGAGGAGCTTCCGGCCTTGCGGGCCACCTTCTTCGCGGCCTTCTTCGCCGTCTTCTTCGCGGCTTTCTTCCTGGCTGCCATGGGTCTCGGGGCTGGGTCGCCGGCGCACTGCCTGACGACGACGTAGGGGAACTTCGACCGGGCGGCGGCTGCGCCGGCGGTGGGGCACCAGTATACATCGCCTTTCGTGTTTTCGCGCCCCCCCGCAGCATCGCACCCTCGTAAGGCAGGACCGACGTTAGGCCGGGCGGGTCACAAACTCGCCAGGCAGGGCGCATCGGACCGTAGTTAGGCCTTACGAGTCTCGCCCGCCATCGTTAGACCCATGCGCCGGTGAAGATCCAGGCGTACCAGGCGGCACTCGCGAATGCAAACAAGGCGCCGGTTTTCCACGCCGCCCATGGACCTGCCTCACGCGTGGCCGACGCCCACGCCGCACCGATCGGCGTCCCGGTGATCACCAGCGTCGCGAGCTCCCCCCACAGTCCACCGAACAGGCGCACGAGCGACGGCTCCACCAGCGCAAAGCCGAGGATCGCCGCGCCCACCACGAACGGCAGCCGCACGGCCGCCCGTCGCTGGGCCGTGCTCCGTCGGTCGAAGGCCAGCGACGGCACCGCAGGGCGCCCGCGCCCGGACCGGTCACCGGGGGAACGCCATGGCTCCCGCATCGTCAGGCACCGAACTGCCGGAGGTGATGATCCGCATGCTTGTGCAGCATGCGCCCCCACGAGGTTCCGGTCATCGTGCCGAAGGCGGGGTGCGGGCCCCAGGGTGCCTGACGATTCATGGCCCGGAAGGACGCCAGGGCGGCGTCGAGGCCCGCGCGCTCCTCCGCCACGCTCCGGACATCGCTGGCCGCATCCGCCTTGAGGGCGTGCGCGGTCGGGGCACTGCGCGGGAACGGCAGGACATGGAGGACCAGTTGCTTGAGCGGAAAGAACCTGAGGGGCGTGCGCATGTCGGCGATCGGACGCTCGCCGGTGGCCATCTGGATCCCCCACGCGACGTGGCGGATCATCTGCGCGCACGTCATGCGACCCCACCGCGCCCGGTGATCATCGGTGAGCGTGGCAAAGCGGCGTTGGAGGGCGGCACAGTCATCGGGGTTCCAGAGGGAGCGCATGACGGGCGACGTGGGGAGTGGTGGTGTCGTGGTGAATCGTTAGGCTCGCGACGGCCCACGGACGGCCGCCGCGACCCACCGCGCGGTCACCGCGTGCCAGCCCCCCACAGGCACTACGCCGCCCGCGGGGCCGCGGATGCCGGCGACATGCATCATGCGGGGGACGGCCAATCCGGGCCCACATCACGCCGGGTGCGATCGAGCGCCGCATATGCGAAGACGGCGATGATATCGTACGCCACGTGCACGAGGATCGGCGCCAGCAGCGAGCCGGTCACGCGCACCAGCCCGTGCAGGCCGAGCGCGACGGCCGTCACCACGACCACGCCGCGCCAACCCTGCAGCGCATGCGCAACGCCGAACGCGAGGGACGCCACCATCGCGGCAATCACGGGAGACCCTATCCATCGCTCGAGGGTCACCCACAGCACCCCGCGGTACGCCACTTCCTCGGCCACACCGGCTGCGATCGACACGGCCACCCAGAGGATGCGTTCCCCGGAGGTCCGCGGGATCAGCAGCTGAATCCTTGCATCCTTCCGCGCCACGGCGCGACGCCACATCGGGCGCATCACCAGCACGAGGCCGATCGTCAGCACGACGGAGAGCGTGAGTGACAGGATCCAGCGATCCGGCGCGATATAGATCGGGATCCATTCCGCACGCGCCACGAAGAGCGACGCGCCGAGAATCAGCACCTGCTGGACGAGGACCGAACGGAACACGGCGACGGCAGGCGGCATCGGGTGCGTCCGCAGTCGACGTGCGCTGCGCAGCGCGAGGAGGGGCAGCAGCACCGTGAACAGCACGATGAATGCGAGGCCGGCGCTTCCCACGTACTCCAGCGACATGTTCAGGCGGCCGGCCCGAGACCCTCGCGGCCGCGCGCGTAGTGCCGCAGCGGATGGCGATCGCCCATGGAGCGATGCGTCTCCGTGAAGCCCAGGCGAGTGGGGAAATACCAGAAGCCACACCACCCGATCGCGATCGCATTCTCGTTCCGGCTCACGACGAAGAGGCCTAATCCCTCAGAGGTCCACAGCGCCGCATTCCGCTCGACGAGGCGTGCCCGCACCTCGTCCGCGCTCCAGGCCTCGTCGTCGAACAGGTAGCGACGAACGTCCGGGATCGCGTTGAGCGTGTGCAGCCACGCGAGGTCCGCCGCGGTGAGAGGGCGGAGGGAAACCCGCGTCGCGCCGAGCACCGGTGCGCTCACGCGACTTGTGCCGGTGGCGTCTCTCCCTCCGCGTAGCGGCGCAGCAGCTGCGACAGTCCCTTGGCGTGTCCAGTCGCAACGAGGGAGAGCGGACTGGTGCCGTCGCGCGCCCGCAGGGTGGTGTCGGCCCCGTGCCGGAGGAGTTCCTCGACCTCGGCGACGGTATAGCGCCGGCGCACGGCATAGGAGAGGGGCGTGCGTCCGTCGGCATCCCCGATGTTGGGGTCTGCCCCATGACGCAGGAGCCACTTCACCATGCGGGTGCGGCGGAGCCGCGTCGCATAGAGCAGCGCCGTCTCGTCGTGGAAGGTCAGGTTGAGGTTCGCGCCATGCTCGTGCAGCAGGCGCGCCATCACCACGTCATCGGCCCAGACGACAGCCCACAGGCAATAGTCGGGGCGCGCGCCTTCGCGCAGGAGGAAGCGGGCAAGCGTGCGATTCTTTCCGCGGGCGATGGCATGCCACAGGGGCGTCGCGGGGAACGGCTCTCCCTGGTCGGGAATGCGATGCACGGCGTCAAGGGTCGCGCCGGTGCGCAGCAGGGCGCGCGCGGTGCGGATCGAGGCCGACGCGGGGTGTCTTGAGCGATCGACCGTGGCCGCTGCGCAGAGGTGCAACGCGGTGCGTCCCGAGCG
>JACMLI010000058.1 GCA_014379705.1 Gemmatimonadaceae bacterium | reverse complement strand
TGCCGTTCACCATCGCCGACGCCACCACGCTGACGGAAGCGGGCTACGTGGGCGAAGATGTGGAGAACATTCTCGTGCGCCTGCTCCAGGCCGGCGACTTCAACGTGGCCGAGTGTGAGCGAGGCATCGTCTACATCGACGAGATCGACAAGATCGCGCGCAAGTCTGAGAACCCGAGCATCACGCGCGACGTGAGTGGCGAAGGTGTGCAGCAGGCGCTGCTCAAGATTCTCGAAGGCACGGTGGCCAGCGTGCCGCCGCAGGGCGGGCGCAAGCATCCGCAGCAGGAGTACATCCAGATCAACACGAAGGACATCCTGTTCATCTGCGGTGGTGCCTTCGACGGCCTGGAGAAGATCATCGAGGCCCGCACGGGTCGCCGGCAGATCGGCTTCACCAAGGAAGACATCGCAAGCGGCCGCGCGGAACTGATCAAGTCGAACCCCTTCGGCGAAGTCGAACCGGACGACCTGCTGCGCTTCGGCCTGATCCCCGAGCTCGTGGGCCGGATGCCGGTGGTGGTGCCCCTCGAGTCGCTCGACGAGCCCTCGCTGATGCGCATCCTCAAGGAGCCGAAGAACGCCTTGACCAAGCAGTACCACAAGCTCTTCGAACTCGAGGACGTGAAGATCACGTTCGAGGAGACGGCGCTGAAGGCGATCGCCACCAAGGCCCTCAAGCGCGGCACCGGCGCGCGCGGCCTGCGCGCGATCATGGAGGAGATCCTCCTCGAGGTGATGTACGACCTGCCGAGCCGCGAGGACGTGGTCGAGGTGAAGGTGACGGAGGCCTGCATCACGAACGGGGCCCCGCCGATGCTCGAGATTGCGCCGAAGTCGAGGAAGAAGGAGGCGTAGACTGGGGCGTGTGGGGCGTGTGGGGCATATGGGGAATCTGGAATAGCCGACTAGAGGCGCTCACCCGAGGGTGGGCGCTTAGTTTTTGTGGGTACGAGGCCAAGCAAACGCCCCATGCGCCTCACACGCCCCATTCGCCGCATACGCCCCATACGCCCCATACGCCCCATACGCCCCATACGCCACACACGCCGTGATCGTCACCCGCTCCAACGAAACCTTCGAGCTCCCCACTCGGCTCCCCGTCCTCCCCCTCCAGGACGTGGTCGCCTTTCCGCACCTGGTAATGCCGCTGGTCGTCGGCCGGGCGGGGTCGCTGGCGGCGGTGCAACGGGCGTGGGATGGGGATCGGCTGCTCGTGCTCGTCACGCAGCGGAGCGGGGAGAGCGACCAGGTGCGGCCATCGGACCTCTACCGGGTCGGGGTGGTGGCGCAGGTGCAGAACGCGGTGCGGCTGCCTAACGGGGCGGTGCGCCTGCTGGTCGACGGGCTGGCCACCGTGCGCCTGTCCCGCGTCACCGCGGGACGCGGCATGATGCACGCCGTGCTTGGGGAACCGGCGCTCGACCTCACGGACGCCGACGGCGGCTCCGCGGCGCGGGCGCGGCGCCTCGTGGATCGCTTCGAGGAATACGCGGGATTGCAGCGACGCATCCCCCCCGAGGTCGTCCAGATCGCCGCCGCGAGCGAGGACGAAGTCCGGCAGGCGTACGTGATCGCCGCGCACCTCTCCCTGCGCACACCGCAACGCCAGCGACTCCTCGAGTGCCTGACGCTGCGCGAACTGCAGGAAGGGCTCCTCGCCCTCATCGATGGCGAGATCGACGTGCTCGGCCTCGAACGCAAGATCGAGGACGACGTACGCGGGACGATCAACCGCAGCCAGCGCGAGTACTACCTGCAGGAGCAGCTGCGCGCGATCCATCGTGAGCTCGGCCAGGACGACGGCGAGGAGACCGACGAGCTGCAGACGCAGGTCGAGGCCCTCGCGCTGCCGGAGCCGGTGCGCAAGCGCGCCGACCGCGAGCTGCGCAAGCTGCGGCGGATGCCAGCGATTTCTCCTGAAGCCACCGTCTCACGGAATTACCTGGACTGGATCATCGCGCTCCCGTGGAGCACGCGCACCGACGACGTGGCCGACGTCGCGCGCGCGCGGGCGGTGCTCGACGAGGATCACTTCGGGCTCGAGGACGTGAAGGACCGCATCCTCGACCATGTGGCGGTGCTCGCGACGGTCGGCGTGATGGACGGGCCCATTCTCTGCCTTGTGGGTCCCCCCGGCGTCGGCAAGACCTCCCTTGGCCGCTCCATTGCCCGCGCCCTCGGCCGCACCTTCGTGCGGATGTCGTTAGGCGGCATCCGCGACGAGGCCGAGATCCGGGGGCACCGCCGCACGTACATCGGGGCGCTGCCGGGGCGACTGCTGCAGGCCATGCGGCGGTCCGGCGTCGTGAACCCGCTCATCCTGCTCGATGAGGTCGACAAGCTCGGGCAGGACTATCGCGGCGATCCCGCGGCGGCCCTCCTCGAGGTCCTCGATCCCGAGCAGAACCGCGCGTTCAACGACCACTACCTCGAGCTCGACTACGACCTCTCGCAGGTCTTCTTCCTCACGACCGCCAACTCGCTGGCCACGATCCCCGAGCCGCTGCGCGACCGCATGGAGATCGTGCGACTCCCCGGGTACCTCGACACCGAGAAGCACGCGATCGCGAGGCAGTTCCTGCTCCCGCGCCAGTGTGCGCGCCATGGCATCGCGCCCTCGTCGCTGGTCCTCGAGGGCGACGTGATCCCCGCGCTCGTGCGGTCCTACACACGCGAAGCAGGCGTGCGCGAGCTCGAGCGCCGCCTGGCGCGCCTCACCCGCAAGGTGGCGCGCCGGCGCGTGGAGACGACCGCCGTTTCAGGCACCATCGCCGAACGTCCCGCGGACGTGATTCGCGTCGTTGATCTCGAGGGGCTGCTTGGCGTGCCACCGTACGATCCCGATGACCTGCGCCACGAGGACCTGATCGGTGTCGCGACGGGCCTCGCGTGGACGGGAACCGGCGGAGACGTCCTCGACATCGAAGTGGCGGTGCTCCCCGGACGTGGGCGATTGCACCTGACGGGCGCGCTCGGGGACGTGATGAAGGAGTCGGCCGGTGCCGCGTTGAGCTACACGCGCTCACGCGCCGAGGCGCTCGGTCTCGATCCGGGGTTCGTCCGCACGTGCGACCTGCACGTGCACATCCCCGCCGGCGCGACGCCCAAGGACGGCCCGTCCGCCGGCATCGCGATCGCGAGCGCGTTGATCAGTGCACTCACGCGCGTGCCCGTGCGCGCGGCGGTCGCCATGACGGGCGAGATCACGCTCCGGGGACGCGTCCTGCCGATCGGGGGCCTCAAGGAGAAATGCGTCGCGGCCGTGCGCGCGCGGAAGGAGCTCGTGATCATCCCGCACGGCAATGCGCGCGAGGTGGAGGAACTGCCCCTCGAGGTGCGCCAGGGTCTCACCATCCGGCCGGTGAAGTCGATGGACGAAGTGCTCGAACTCGCGCTCGCAGGACGCATCGGGGCGAACGCTCCACGCGTGGCCGCTCCTGCGGCGCAGGGCGCGACGGTGGCACCATGAGCGGCGACGGCACGGCCAACGACCCCCTCGTCATCCGTCACCTCTCGTTCCTCGGCGGCATGGCGGTGACGGGGGGATGGCGCCCCGACCAGCAACTCCCGGAGATCGCCGTTGCCGGGCGCAGCAACGTGGGCAAGTCGTCGTTGCTCAACACGCTGGTGCGGCGGAAGGCGTTCGCGCGCGTGAGCCGCACCCCGGGGCGCACGCAGGAAGTGAACTTCTTCGAGGTGAACCAGGCGTTCATCATCGTGGACCTTCCGGGGTACGGTTTCGCCAAGGTGTCACGTGACAAGCGGCACGCGTGGCGCGGCCTGATGGACGCGTACCTGCGGAACACCACGCAACTCCGCGGCGTGCTCGCGCTGCTCGACGCCCGGCGCGAACCCTCGGAGGACGACCTCGACATGCTGGAGTACCTGGCCGAGATGGAGATCCCGACGCTGGTCGCCGTGACGAAGATCGACAAACTGGGCACAGCGGCGCGGCGCGAGGCCCTCGCCATGATCGCGCGCACGACCGGGCTCGACGCCGACCAGGTCGTGGCGTCCAGCGCCCACACAGGCGAAGGGCGTACCGAGATCGCCGAGGCGGTCATGTCCCTGCTCGACGCGCCCGCGTGGCGGGAGCCCACCCCGTGAAGCGCGGCACCTGGGGGTTCGTCGCGGCGATGGCCCTGGCAGGGTGCCTCCCGCCGTCCAATCCTTCCGGCGTCGTCCCGGACGCGCCGCCAACGACCGGTGCCTCGCTCTCGCTCATCCCCGCCGGGTACGGCACGCTCAAGCAGGACGACATCGCGATCCACGTGCAGCAGCTGGGGCTCCAGGTTCGCGCGATCCCGCTCGACGAGTCGGTGATCCGCGTGTTGTCCCCCGACTCGTATCGGGCGTTGAGTGACCTGGTCCGCAGCCAGGGCGCCAAGCTCGAGGACATCCGCCGGCGAACGGCGTACCCACAACTCGCCGTGTGGTACGTCTCGTTCTTCGGCATGGAGCTCGGCGAGGCGCGGTACAGCCCGATGGAGCTGATCGTGACCAATGTGGGGCGCGACTTCCGCCCGCTCGACGTGATCGGGTTGTCCCCTGGCTTCGGGTTGCAGCGCGTGCGCCAGCGTGAGGTGCAGCATGCGCTGTATGTCTTCGATGGCCAGCTCGACGTGAACCAGCCCCTTGTGCTCGCCTACGAGACCTCCCGATCGAGTTCGTGGCCGACGGTGCTCGATCGCATTGAACGCGAGCGCGCCCTGGTCCGCTCGCGGGTGAGGAGTCCGTAGGGGGTACTGCGAGCGGGGGGTATTGCGAGCGTGGGATGAAGCAGCGGGGGATGAAGCAAGCGGGGGACTGCGAATCCCGCTCCAAGTATCCCCCGCTCGCAGTTTCCCCCGCTCGCAGTACCCCCCCCG
>JACMLI010000462.1 GCA_014379705.1 Gemmatimonadaceae bacterium | reverse complement strand
GCCGGCGGCCGGTGTCGGCGAGGCCGTGTCTCCCCACCCGCGGGCGGTGACGACGTGAATCGTGGGAATGAGGGAGTGCCTCGGCGCCGGCAACGTGGGGCTCGGCCCCGTGCCGTCGCGAACGGCCAGCCTCGCCGCGCTTCCGCATCCGGCGATGCCTAACGCGACACCGATGACGACTCCCTGCCTGGACGTCAGGCGTCCTCGCTGTCCATGCGTCGCCAGGTGGCGGAAACCCGCGCTGGCTACTGGAAGATCCCGACGCCGCCGAGGAGCCACCACAGCACGGCGAAGATGATGATGGTGCTGAGGCATCCCCCGCCGAGCTTCTTTGCCCCGTAGCCGGCCGCCAACCCTCGCAAGAGCTTGCTCATGCACGTTCTCCCGTAACGAGCGGTCGCTCGCGGTATGGAATGGTAGTACTGCGGATCACCTGGAGATCACCACCCGCGTGCCCACGCGGGCCCGTTCAAAGAGCCAGGCGAGATCTTCGTCCGACAGTCGGATACACCCGTGAGTCGTGGCCGTGCCGATCGACCCCTGATTGGACGTTCCATGGAGCAGGTACCCATCGCCGAGGTCCAGGGCGAAGTCGCCAAGCTCGCCGTGCAGCTGTCGATTGCGCGTACCGATCGGCGGGATGAACAGCGTCCCTTCGAAGACGATGTGCTCGTCGGTGGGCAGGACCTCGTACCGCCCATCCAGCTCCACGATGCCGGCCACCGAGTCGCGCACCTCGAGCACACGGCCGTCAGTGAGCCTGAAGCCGCCCGGCGGCAGCGGTCGCAACTCCAGGCCATGGTCGCGCGCAGCCTCGGCATAGTGCCAGTCGGGCGGCACCCAGATCGGAGCACTCTTCTTGGCCTTCACGCGGAGCTGGCCACGTGGAGTGGCGAAACGCCATTGGCGGCCGCCAAACGAGAACATGCTGCCCGATCCCACGGAGACGGTCGCCGTTCGCAACGTGTCGGTCCCCTGCACGGCCCACAAGCGGCGCTCGTCGAGTGAGACGATCACCGTCAGCGCCTCGTGCGAAGCGGCACTGTCCACTGCCCTCACGTCCTGCGCCCTCGCCGAAGGGGCGAGCGCCAGAAGAGCAGCCATCAGGCCACTGGTGCGGAACGTCCAGGGAAAGCGCACAATCAGGTCCGGGTGGAGAGCAGGACGGGGGGTTGAACGACTCTCACGTCTGGCGGCGAGGCCGGCGCCGGTCGGGGGCGTCCGTTGGCCCGACCTGCACGAACGCGCCCCCAAATGCCGATAACATCTCGGCCACCCACGGCGCTTCCGCGGCCGGACGTCCAGGCCACTGGGCGGGGGCTGGCGCCTGACGCCTGAGGGGCGACAAGAGCGCGAGCAGGCGGAGTGCGCCCCGGCGCACCAGCGGCCCTGTAGCAAAATGGCGGCTGACGCCAGCGCTCAGGTGCAAACGGGACAGGTACGTGGTCGTCATGAGACTGCTCCCCCCTCGTGGCGGTCAAGGCTCGGACGTCCGGTCAGGCTTTCCTGCCCGTGAGGGCGTGAACGACGGGGGATCAGAGGCCGGGAACGAGTCCGCAGCTGCCTGCTCCACCGGGTCCTCACCGTCGGGATCGGGTGGCTGGGCCTCCCGCTCCTTCTCGGTGATGCGTTCGTCTTCCGGATTTCGCCTGTCGGAGGCGGGATGCCCCACCAGGTCCTTGCGTCTCGTCGGCATGTGGTAGCTCCTGAGGACCACTGTGAGTACGCATCGCAGGGCCACCGAACACCGGCCCACGCGAGCGCGTCGCGCCTGATTGAACTGTGGCGTGGTGGCTCTCCGCGCGCGACTGTCTCAAGGGGCACATCGGGCATGCCCCTCACGTGCAATCCGTGCGTGGGCACGCGCACGCACGGTGAAGGCGTGCCTAGCGACGCTTGGCGCCCGTCTTCGAGCGTTGCGCAGCACCGCTGGTGCGCGGAGAAGCTGCGGGTCCTTTGACACCCTCCTGCGTCGCGCCCTGCTGTCCATCACGCTCGGCGAGGGCATTGATTCCCCCTTCCGCGAGCCCGCTCAGGAGCTGGTCGGCGCTCTTCTCTTCATCGAGCGTCGCCGTCAGCAGGGCGGCGATCTCGTCGTGACCCAGCGTGCGCGCGTATTCGCGCACCGTGCCGTAGGCTGCGATCTCGTAGTGCTCCACGCGCTGCGCGGCGGCGATGATACCAGCGTCGAGCACGTCCGGGTCGATGTCCTCCTCGAGGAGGCTCTTCCCTTCCTCGATCAGTCCCTCCATGCCCTTGCACTTCATGCCCTTGCCGGACTCGCCGAGCATCTCGAAAGCCTGCTCGAGCCGGGCGACATGCTCCTTCGTCTGCTCGAGGTGCGTCGCGATGGCGACCTGAAGTTCGGAGTTCGAAGCGCTCTGGGCCATCTTCGGCAGCGCCTGCACCAGCTGCCGTTCTGCGCTGTACAGGTCCTTCAATTCGTGCACCATCAGGTCGTGTAGCGTGGTCATCTGCATGGTAAAGCTCCAGTCGGTTGCGGAAGGAATCAGCGCCGTGGACGCGTCGTCGGACGCATCGCGCAGCGGCTGCAATCTTGTAGTCACGGCTCACCCGGGACATTCGTCATTCGGGGGATCTTTCTGTCCGCCGGGGGACTCACGGGGCACCCGCGCCAACGACTGCTCCCTCGGAGGGAGGCCGACCCCCGTCACGACGGACGGACGCGTGTCTCGCGCCGTGGGGATCGCCGCGTGCTTCCAGGGTGAGACGCTGGCGCCCTGCGCGACCTGGTAGATTCGCGGTGCACGTTGCCCTCGCAGCTGAATCCTCCCTCCCACCTGCTCATGGCGCCCTTGCGTTTTGCCGTCGTCGGCGTCGGCGACATTGCCCAGCGAGCCGTCCTCCCTGCCTTCGAGCGCCGGCGCGACGTGGCGCTCACGGCCCTGGTAACCGGCGACCGGAAGAAGGGATCGGTGCTGGCGCGTCGCTACGGGGCGCCGATCGTTGCATCGTACAAGGACTACGACGCACTCCTCGCGGGTGGCGAGATCGACGCGGTGTACATCGCGCTTCCCAACCAGCAGCATCGCGATTTCGTCCTCCGGGCCGTTCGCGCCGGCGTGCACGTGCTCTGCGAGAAGCCCGTGGCGACCACCATCGCCCACGCGCGCGAAATGGGGCGCGCTGCCGACCGCGCCGATGTGCGACTGATGGTGGCGTATCGTCTCCACTTCGATCCCGCCACGCTGCGGGCGATCGAGTTGGCGCGGGATCGCAAGGCCGGGGAACTTCGCCTCTTTGCGTCCGTGTTCTCCTCGCCTGTCGAACGCGGTGACATCCGGCTGCAGCGCGCGGGACGTGGGGGCTTGTTCGACCTCGGGATCTACTGCGTCAACGCAGCGCGCATGATCTTCGCGAGTGAACCGATCGAGGTGATGGCGATGCACGCTGGACTCGGGCGCGGCAGGTTCCGCGAGGTTCCGGAGATGACGTCCGCCCTGCTCCGCTATCCCGACGAGCGCGTGGCCATGTTCACCTGCAGCCTGCACGCCGTGCGCACGAACTGGTGGAGCGCGCTCGGGACGCGTCAGATGGTACGCATGGAGCCCGCGTATGACTACCAGGAGCCGCTCGCGATTCACGTGCGCGGCGAACGACGCACTGAGCGAACGCAGTCCTTCGCCCTGCACGACCAGTTCGCCGCCGAACTCGCCTACTTCGCAGAGTGCGTGCGCAAGGGTCGCACGCCCGAACCGTCGATCGCGGAAGGCGAGGCCGACATCCGGATCCTGGATGCGATCGACAGGTCAGCGCGCACGGGCCGCGCTGTCCGGTTGACGGGAGTGCCTCGTGACGCCAAGCCACGGAAGGCGCAGAAGCGCGCGTTCCCACCGGCGCGGAAGGTGCGTGAGGTGCTGCCCTAGTCGAACGGCCCGCGGAGAATGTGTCCGCGGGCCGCCTCGTCACGAACCGTCCCGTCCTCCATCGCGCGTCTTGCGCGGCTGCTTCCGGGCCTCCTGCACCCCCCTTACGGATTCGACAACGTTCTCAGCCAGCCGCTTGGTCGTTGGCTCGTCGAGCCCGCCCTTGAGCGTCACCTCGCCTGATGCGACCTGTACCTCGATCCCGCTGGCATCGATGTCGGGGTGACGTGCCAGCGCCTCACCCACATCTTCACGAACGCGTTCGTCGGAGCGCTGCATTTCCTTTGGGCCCTTGCCGGCGTGGCCTTGCACGCGCGACTTGCTGCCCTGAGCGTCCTCGCCGGCCACGCCTCCCTGGTTCGACTGACCGCCGAGCCAACCACCGTACTCGGTGGAACCATAGAGTCCCTGCTGCTGCGTCCACGGACTATCGGACGGTTCCACGTTCTCGCCGCCCTCCCGCACCCGCCGGTCTTCGTCCTCATGTCCATCCTGCGTACCGTCTCGAGCGCCGTCGTTCCTTCCGCGATTGCGATCGTCGTTCGCATCTGGCTCCATGCCACTTCTCCTGTGTCGTGGGCACGGAGACAGTCCCACAGACGCGGGAGTGTTCCGTGACAGCCACATCTGGCGCGATCCCAGCAGGGGATGCGTCCTGCCAAAGG
>JACMLI010000461.1 GCA_014379705.1 Gemmatimonadaceae bacterium | reverse complement strand
TGCCCGGCCGACGTGTTGATGCTCCCCCCGCCCGCGCCTAACGGCAGGTCGCGCAGGAGGGCCAGGCGCATGCGCGCCACCTGGACGTTGCGCGCCGACATCGCGCGATTGGCTCGCGACTGCTCGAGGAGCAGGCGCGACTCCGACAATTCGAGCTGCGTCGAGATGCCCTCGCGGAAGCGCACCTCGGCGATGGAGTACGCCCTGGACGCCTGCTCGGTCGTGCCGAGGCTCGCGGCCATCACGGCCTCCGCCTGCTGCAGCTGGGCAACCGACTGACGCGCATCGAGGGCCGCGAGTTCGCGCGTCTGGTCGAGCCGCGCGCGCGCTTCATCCACCGTGGCCTGCGCCACCAGCTGTTCGCCACGCAACCGCCCGCCGGTGAACAGCGGGAAGGACGCGCCGAGCTGCACGGTCCAGTTGTTGAGCCAGTTGCCCCAGGCCGGGAGGCCCCCGCTGCCGAAGGCAACGCGGCTGTAGGCACTCGTCAGGCTCACGGTCGGGATCCACTCGCTCTTCGCGATCTGGAGCTCCGCCTCCTGGGCGAGCAGCCCTTCCTGCTGCTGGCGCACCGACGCGCGCGCCTCGGCGCTCGTGTCCGGCGTGGCGCCGCGCAGCGTGGTGTTGGCCACGAGTTGCACCGGGCCCAGCGTCTGGTCCTCGATGTCACTCGTGAGCGTCAGCGGCTCGCCGTACGGAATGTTGAGCAGCTGCTTGAGCCGGAGGTGCGCGATGTCGCGCTCCGAACGGCGCTGGATCACGATCGGCACCTGGTTGTCGCGCGTGACCTTGGCGCACAGCAGTTCGAACTCCGACTGATTCCCGACCTGGCGAGCGACCGTGGTCTGGCGGAGCGTGCCCTCGGTCTGCACGAGCGACGACTCCGCGATCGCCACGAGGCGCTCGGCGAGGACGGCGTCGTAGTACGCCTCCGTGACGGAGAGCGCCATCTGCGCGCGCTGCGCCGTGAGTTCGATGTCCGCCGAGCGACGGCCGGCGACGGCGGCGCGATTCTGCGCCTGGACGCGGCCACCGGAGTAGAGCGTCAGGGAGCCGTTCGCCGCCACCTGGTACTGGTTCTTCGCGCCGAAACCGGCGCGAGAGAAATCAATGCCTCCCCCACCGCCCGAGGCGCAGCGCGCATACGTCTCGAGCCCGAGCACGCGCGCGGCATCCCCCGCGCCTGCCGGCGCGAGGTAGCGCGTGCAGGGCGTGAAGAACGACGTGGTGTCATTGGGTGGCACCGGCGGCGCGCTCGGGGGAACGACCGGCGCCTCCGACTGGAACACGGAGAATTGCGTGGCGAGGGTGCGCGTGTAGCCCGCCGTGCCGGAGAGCTGTGGCAGGTATTGCGAGCGGGCCTGCATTACCTGGCCATCGGCGCGTCGCACGCCGGCCTGTGCAATGCGCACGCCCTCGCTCTGGGCTTCGGCGAGGCGCAGCGCTTCGCCGAGGGAGAGCGAGCGCGAGGCCTGCGCGTGCGCCCCTGCGGCGGACAGCGCCACGGCACCCGCCGCAACGAGCAGTCTGTGGAATGAAGTCATGACAGTCCTGTGGTGAGTCGGCGCACCGCGACGGCGTCGCATCAGCGGGCCCTCCCGGTGCCGAGGGCGACACGCCGGCGCGGACGTGCCGGCGCGATGCCTAACAACTTGAGGAACACCTTCACGTACTTCCGGGCCGCCGTGTTGGGCGGCGACGGATACGCCGTGGGCACGACGTCGCGGCCCAGGGCATCGGCGAAGAGGGCGGACGACAGCATCGTGCACGCGGTCCGCGTCTCTTCACGTTCAGCGGCCGTGGCCGGCCGGCGCAACAGCGTGGCGTAGGAGACCAACTGCTGGAAGTAGGGCGTCTTGGCGTCGCAGACGAACTCCGTCATCTCGGGGTGTTCCTCGAGCTCGGCCATCGTCTTGCGGATCATGTGGCGCACCTGGCGCATGCCGTCGAGGTGGGCCGTGGCCCACGCCACGAGTTCCTTCTCGACATCCGCACTGGGCTCGTCAGGCAACGAGTTCCCGAGCAGCGGGTGCACGCACTCGAAGGCCTCGGCCATGAGCTGCTGCTTGGAGCCAAACAGCCGGAACAGCGTGACCTCGTTGACGCCAGCGGCCTCGGCAATGCGCCGGGTGGTCGCGCCGCGAAATCCCGACTCGGCGAACACCGCCGCGGCGGCCTCGAGGAGCTTCTGCCGGCTGATCATGGGCGGGGAGGCCCGCGAACCTTCACGTGTGTTCATTCCACCACGGTGTCTGTATGCTGCGAAGCCCTGCACGACCGTCGTCTGGTCGACCGCTCAGCGTGGCAGGGCCACGGGCCGGTTCGGCGGGGGGTGAAGGGATAATGAGGTCGGTCGATTCAAGCAAGTACGTGCTTGCATCAACGGAGGCGGGCTCGCGAAGGTTTCGACCTCGTGACAATTACGGGATCGATCCCTGTACTCCCATGTCGAATACGACGGCCCGATTTCGACACGCGGGAGATGGACCACACGCGCATCGACTGCGTGCGTCGACACGTCTCCTCGATCGTGCGTAGGGGGAGCGCCACGGTGGGCAGCGACGTGCGACGAAGGACAGCATCACACCCTCGATATGGCGACAGGGGCCGCGCGCCTCGCAAGCGCATGCCCCGAAACGGCTTGCGGCACCGCAGCGCGCCGACGGGGGAGTCAGGATGACCGAACTGTCTCAAGCGCGGGCCGCATCTGCCGAAATTCTGTGCGTCAGGGCACGGTGGCATCCCCCCTGCACACCACGTATGTCCATCGGTGGGTCGGCCCACACCACTCCTGGAGTGTTCATGTCTCGCAGTACACGCGGCTTCACCTTCGTGGAAATACTCGTCGCGATGCTCGTCTTCGGCGCCCTCACCGCGATGGCGGTACCCCGCTATCGCACATTCAAGGAGCGCGCGTACCTGGCCACGCTACGCACCGAACTCGGCTCGCTCCGCGTCGCCGAAGAAGCGTACTGGGCCGAACACATGGTCTATTCCACTGACACCGCGTCGCTCGACTGGAATGGCTCTTCGGAGATCCATCTCGACATTGCGAGTTCAGACCTCAACCATGGGTACTCCGCCAAGGCGACCCATCTGTTCGCGCCCAGCTACGAGTGCCAGACGTTTCTCGGCCGCGAAGCGACGACGACCGCCTCCGGCGACATCATCTGCACGGCGATCGGCCAGTCCGGTCCTCCAGCGGGCGTCCCGACGCCGTAGTATTCCGCTCGCCTCTCATACGCCCCGGCTTTCTGACAGTCGGGGCGTTCGTGTTTCCGGCCCGCGTATCTTTGGCGAGTAGTTTCGCCACCCGCTCCCGGTACCGTCCTTGCCCCTCTCCTTTCGGCTGGCAACGCTCGACGAAGTGCCCGCCCTCAATGCACTCATTCACGCGTCCGCGGACGCGCTGAGCCGCGGGTTCTATTCGCCAGAAGAGATCGAGGCCGCGAATCGCTACGTGTTCGGCGTCGATACCACACTCGTCGACGATGGGACCTATTTCGTCGTGGAGGAGGAGGGCAGGCTCGTAGCCTGCGGCGGCTGGAGCCGGCGCGGCGCGCTGTACGGTGGGGACCAGCGACGCATGGAAGCGGCGCCGGTCCTCGATCCGTCGCGCGATCCGGCGCGCATCAGGGCCTTCTTTGTGCATCCCGGCTGGGCGCGGCAGGGCATCGGGCGTCGGCTCCTCGAACTCTGTAGCGACGCCGCTCGCGCCGAGGGATATCGATCGCTCGAGCTGATGGCCACGCTTCCCGGCGTTCCGCTCTACGCCGCCGCCGGATTCGAGGAGATCGAGCCGGTCGCCGACCGGATGCCCAACGGTGTCGAGGTACGGTTCATCCGCATGCGTCGCGCGCTCGATCCGCCGGAGACCGGAACGGACGCGCGCTAGCTTTCGCGCGACTCGCACCCCACCCCGTGCTCCCCTCAGCTCCCCTCGTTCGCGGCGCAATCGGTCTTGCTCGGTGGCTTCCGCCGAGGGCATTTCGCGCGCTGGGGACGCTGACCGGCTCGTTGGCGTGGTTAATCGCGGGGAAGCGACGCCGCATTGCGGGCGAGAATATGGCGCATCTTGCTCACACCATAGCGCCAATTGCGCGGCAGCGAATGGCTCGCGGTCTCTTTCGGCACATGTTCGAAGACGCAACCGACTTGTTTCGCCTCCCGTCGATGACGCGCGACCAGATCCTCGCACTGGTGCACACCGAGGGTATCGAGGAGCTCACGCGGCTGCACGCGCAGGGGCGAGGCGTCATCGTCGTGACGCCGCACCTTGGACCCTACGAACTCGGAGGCGCCCTGCTGGCGGTCCTCGGGCTCCCGGTGCACGGCATGGTCGAGGAGATCTATCCCGATACCAACTCCGCCCTCGCGTCGTACCGCCGAGCGACCGGAATGCAGCTCCTCTCCCGAAACACGGGGCTCAGGCAGCTGTACCGCCTGCTCAAGGAAGGGAGCATTGTGCTGCTCGTTGCCGACCGGGTGATCGGCGAGGGAAGCGAGGGGCTGCTGGTGCCATTCGGAGACGCGATGCGGTCGGTCCCCACCGGTCCGGCCGCGTTCGCCATCGCGACGGGTTCGCCGATTGTCGTTGGCCACATCGTACGCAGCCAGTCAGGCTCCCCCCGCTATCTTCTGCACGTGGATCCGCCGATCGAGCCGGCGGGGCACGATCGAGTGACGCTGACCCGCCTTGTCGCGGCGCGGTTCGAAACCTTCATACGCCAGCATCCCGACCAGTGGTACGTCTTCCAGCCGGACTGGCACCCGCGTGACCCTGGCGCCTGACGCCGCGTTCGCCGCCTCGACGCCCACCATCGCGTCGGTGCTGCGCCGTCCCCCCTTCCTCCTGCTCGTCGCCGGGCAGACGATGTCGCAACTCGGCGACAAGCTCCAGCACATGGCGCTGATCGCCCTGGTCGGCGCGGGGGCACGGGCCGACAGCGGGGGTTTGGAACTCGCCAAGTTGTCGGTGGTCTTCACGGCGCCGGTGGTGTTGTTCGGGCCCCTCGCCGGGGCGCTGGTCGACCGGTGGAACAAGCGCCTAACGATGGTGGTCTGCGACGCGCTCCGCGCCATCCTCGTCGTCGCGATGCCCGCCGTCTACGCCACGACTGGCCAGCTCTGGGCCGTCTATGTCGTCGCCTTCTTCGTCTTCCTGCTCGGCCTGTTCTTCAACAGCGCGAAGATGTCCCTCATCCCGGACCTCGTCGCGCGCGATGAACTCCTGGCCGCCAACGCGGCGCTCACGTCGGTCGGCCGCGTGGCAACAGTGGTGGGGATTGTCGGGGGCGGCATCATCCTGGGTTCCACGTTCTGGTCGCGCTTCGGTTGGACCAGTTACACCGCGGGCTTCTACCTCGATTCCCTGTCCTTCCTCCTCTCGGTGGTCTCCTTGATCGGGATCGTCACGCTGGCACCCAAGCGACCCAGGGCCGCCACCGGGGTTCCCGAGAAGCCCCGACCCGTGAAACGAAGCCTCCGAGGGCTCGTACATGATGTGCGGGAAACCGTGGGGGTCGTCAGGCGCACCCGGGGGCTGCGATTTGCCTTCCTCTCCCTGATCCTGCTCGCCCTTTTTGCGGCCACCGTGTACGTGGCCATGACGGTCTCGGTGCAGACGGTGATGGGACGAGGAACGAAGGGAGTGGGGTATCTTGGTGGCTTGCTGGCGGGTGGCATGGTGCTTGGGTCGCTGGCCGTGGGGAGCGTGGGCGGGCGCGTGCCGCGGGAACAGGTGATCATCTGGGGTACGCTGATCATCGGATTGCTGATGGTGGGTGCGGGGTTCTGGTTCTCGTTCGCCGTCTTCGTGCCGGTGGCCGTGGTGGGCGGGGCCGTGCTCGCTCCGGTGATGGTGGCGCAAGACACGTTGTTGCACGAACATGCGCCCTCGGATAGTCGGGCCGTGGTGTTTTCGACGAAGGACCTGATGGTGGCAGCAGTATTTGCCGGTTCGGCGTTCCTGATCGGTGGAGGGATCTATCTTTTGGGAACGTTGGGGGTACGAGAGCCGTTCCGATGGGCTCTCGGCCTGGTGGGAGTGTTCATCTCGCTCACCTCGCTCGCCGTCGAAGGGTTGAGCCTTCGGGGCAGGCACACGCACTCGTAAGGCAGCACCGCCGCACGCCTCACAAACCCCTGTCACGAAACCCTGGTCCAAGACGGCATGCGCATCGTCCAGATTTCGCCATACAGCTGGGACGCACCGGGGGGCGTGAACGTCCACGTCGGCCAGCTCTCGCATCACCTGCGAGAGCGCGGGCACGACGTCATCGTCCTGGCGCCGGGCGACGCACCGGGATTCCGCGAAGGCGCGCGTATCGTCGGGCGTCCATACCCGGTGCACGTGAATGGCTCCGTCGCGCGGCTCTGCTTCTCGCGCCGGTCCTCGCGCGTCGTGCGCAAGGCGCTCGAAGTCTTCACCCCCGACGTGATCCACGTGCACGACCCGCTGACGCCGAGCACCGCGATGCTGGGCGTGCTGCACCGGAACGCCCCGGTGGTCGCGACGTTCCACTCGTATTTCGCACGCGAGCATTTTGAGGGACGGGTCTACACGGCGATCGCGCCGTTCTTGCGCCCGGTGTGGCGCAAGGTCGACCGTCGCCTGGCCGTGAGCACGGCCGCGCGCCATTCGGTGTGCTCGCGCATGGGGAACGACCCCGTCGAGATCGTGCCTAACGGCGCCGACGTCGACATCTTTGCCTCGGCCACGCCGGCCACGCTCCCCCCGGGACGTCGCCTCCTCTTCGTCGGCCGGCTCGAGCCCCGCAAGGGATTCCCGGTCGCCGTCCGCGCCTTTGCGAAGCTGGCACCGGCGTATCCCGACCTGCAGCTCGTGGTCGTCGGCGATGGCGAGGAGCGCCACGCGGTCGACGACCTCCCGCCGGACGTCCGCAGTCGCGTGCACATGATGGGGCGCGTGTCCTACGAGGCGTTGCCGACCTACCACAAGGCTGCCGACATCTTCGTGAGCCCGGCAACGGGCAGCGAGAGCTTCGGCATCGTGCTGGTGGAGGCGATGGCGGCGGGGCTGCCGCTCGTGGCCAGCGACATCGCCGGCTACCGCGAGGTCGCGCGCGATGGGCGCGAGGGGTTGCTCGTGCGCCCGTCCGACCACGAGGCGCTCGCGCATGGCGTGCAGCGCCTGCTCGATTCCCCGGCGCTCGCCGCGGCCCTTGGTGAAGGAGGCGCCGTGCGCGCCCGCGCCTTCGCCTGGGACCACATCATCGACCGCCTCGAGTCGGTCTATGACTCGCTCGTGATCAAGGAGCGCCGCCCGGTGTCCGTGGAAGTGGCGCGGCCACTCACCACGGTGGTCGACGGCGCGGCCGACGCGCGCGTGGGGAGAGCCGTCGACGAGCGTGGGCTGCGGGAGTGGGTGGGGGGCGGGTGAAGAGCGGGGATTCGTGATTCGGGATTCGTGATTGGGCGTGATTCGCCGGAAGGCGCCCCGATTGACGCCGAATCACGAATCACGAATCCCGAATCACGGCATGTCGGATCAGCCCATCCAGCCGCGCCGCCATCGCGTCCCACGTCCACTCGGCGTGCACCCACGCGGCGCCCGCGGCGCCCATGCGCTCCCGACGGTCAGGGTCGCCTAACAAGTCGATCACGGCCTCGCCCACCGGACCGGGGCGATCGGGATCTACGACCAGCCCGGTCTCGCCATGGCGCACCGCCTCCGGGGCGCCCCCCGAGGCCCCCGCGATCACGGCGCGCCCCACCGCCGCGCCCTGCAGGAAGACGGCGCCCAGGGCCTCGATGTCGAAGCCAAACCACCGGGAGCGACAGGGCATCGCAAAGACGTCGCCGGCCCGGAAGTAGGCCGGCAGTTCCGCGTACGGCACGGCACCGGTGAACACCACGTCCGCGGCAACGCCCTCGGCCCGGGCAAGGGCCCTGAGGGTGGCGTCGTCCGGACCCTGCCCGACGATGAGGAGCTTCGCTCCGGGGATCGCCCGTCGCACTGCGGGCCACGCCCGGATCAGCATGTCCTGCCCCTTGCGGGCCACGAGGCGGGAGACGCAGCACGCCACGGGGGCCGTGCCTAACGCGTGACGCTCACGCACCGCGGCATCGGAAACCCCGGGGTGGAAGTGGCCCGTGTCGATGCCCGAGGGCAGCAATGGCATGCGCCCACGCCACCCGAACGCGGGCTCCAGCTTGCCGCGCGCCCACGCGCTCACGGCGGTCAGCAGCGACGCGTGGCGCCCGATGTGGCGCAGGACGCCCGGAAGGATCGCTCCCGTGAGCTCGAGGCCGTGGGTGAAGCCGCCGTACGGCAGGTCGTGGGTCGCGAGGATGCCCGGCCCAAGGTGCCCGAGGGGCCACGCGGCACCGAAGAGCACGAGGTCGGGACGGCGCGCGCGGAGGAGTCCATCGAGTTCGCGCTTTACCCCGGGCACGGGGAGCATCATCTCCGTTGGGAGCCGGATCACCTCGCGGGGGTATGCGAGGTCGAAGGCTGCTGCCCCGGCGTACGACGACGTGAAGACCGTGACCTCGTGGGCCGGGAGCCGGCGCACGAGGCGATCGACGTAGTCGTTGATGCCGCCGAAGCGCGGCGGGAAGTCGTTGGTGACGACGAAGACGTGCACGAAGGCGGGGCGGGCGCTGCCTAACGAGCCAGGTTGGCGTTCACGTACCCGGCCTCGCTGGTGACCTCGCGGACCACCTGGGGAGCCAGCCATGGAGGGATCTCCACCACCTCGTCGGACTGGCGAAGCTCCACCTCGGCGAGCACGAGGTCGCGATCGGTGAACGCGTCGATCTCCCACAGGAGCGCGCCGGCGGGAATGCGCAGCCGCCGCTTGGTCACGCGCTTCCCCAGCGTGAGGGGCCACATCGCCTCGAACACCTCGCGGGTGGTCTCTTCCTCCAGCTCGATGCGCGCCACGCCTCGCCCCGACTTCATGGTGCGGAACCACCGCTCGCCCTCGGGCGTGCGCACGTGGCGGAGGCGCTCGACCAGGCGCTCGCCCGGGAGGTAGCCCTGCTCGATCTCCCACGCCTCACCCGGTGGCAGCGGCGACGGCAAGGCCGCGAGCAGGTACTTCCGCTCGATCTCCACGCCGCCGATGCCGTGCTGCGCGAGCGCGAGCGCGAGCTGCTCGACCGCGCCGAAGAAGTCCTCTCGCACCGCGTGGCTCCATCCCGCCGCCCACTTCCCCTGGCTGGCCTGCAGTTCGACGGTGAGGCGATCGGCAACGGCCGTGAGGCCAGGTCGGAGGTCGCGGCGCCGGCGCGCCCGGGGGGCCGGGTCGTCGAGTGAGAACTCGGCGAGGCGCCGGGCCTCCTCGGCGCTGGCGTGCTCGAAGCGCTTGCGGAGGTCGTCGCGCCAGACATGGATGTCGTTCAGCGCGCCTAACGCGTCCTGCATCGCCTTGAGCTGCGTGATGACTGCGGCGCCGCCGGCCAGGTGGGGGGACACGGGTTCGAGGATGTAACGCAGGCGCTTCCCCGCAATGCGCGCGAGGTGGAGCGTGCCCTGGTCCTCCTCGCCGTGCACGTGCTCGAGGCGGCGCTCGAGCTGCGACGCATGAACGCGCACGACGCTCGCGAGCGCGACAGCGAACGGCACCTCGCGTGCGCCCTCGTCGAGGTGGTGCGTGAGCTGGAAGAGGGGGAGTTGCTCGCGCAGGGTCTCCGCCGCCGTCGCGAACTCGGTCGAGACATCCCCTTCCTCCGCCGCACCGGCACGTATGTCGTCGCCGACGGCGGCGAGCAGCCACTGCAGGCCGGGCCGATCGCGGCGCGTGGCATCGGGGAGGGCACCGCTCAGCCAGGCGTGCAACACTTCGGCGTCGCGGCGTCCATTCGTGTTGCGGGCCACGCGTCTCAGGGCACGGAGGGCGCGACGCGGCGCGCCCTCGCCGATGGCCTCGCCGTGCGCCCGCAGCCAACTGCGCAGGCGGCGGATGGCGACACGGAAGTCGTGGAGCGCCTCCTCGTCCGGGGCCGTCGTCAGCCGATGCAGCTCACGCTCGGCGTCGGCCAGCATTGCGAGGGCGATCGAGCGAATGCCGCGCTGCTCGCTCGTTTCGAGGATCGACGGAGGGAATGTGGCCATGCTACTCCCCGAGCCGGCGCAGCTGCGCGGGTGCGATGGCCCACAGCAGCGTGGCACCCCCGGCGACGATCAGCCCCGGGAAGTCGAGGAGCACCGCGCCTCCCTTCTTGAAGGCGACGGCAGGCGTCTCGACGCCCGTGAGGAGCCAGGTGACGAGGGTGCCGAGATGCGGCTCGTGGCCGACGACCGCGACGCACTCCTGGTCGGCGACGGACGCGAGCCACTCGAGGAACTCCTTCGGGAGGCGCGTCGGCCGCAGGGCGTCGACCTCGTGGACCTCGTCGATCTGGTATTCCGTGGCGACGATCTTCGCCGTCTGCGCCGCGCGTCGGAGGGGGCTCGACGCGAGGTGCGAGATGACGGGCGCGGCGCGACGCAGGCCGCGGGCGTTTCGCAGCATGCGCTGGCGGCCATAGTCGGTGAGCGGGCGATCGGAGTCATCGGCGCTCCGCTTGGCGTACTCCTCGCGCTCCTCGGCGATGGCATGGCGGATGACAAGCAGCTGCACGCGGCCGTCCTACTTGATGCCGATCTGGCCCTTCACCGCCGCGACGAGCTTGCTCGCGTCGTACCCGATCCCCTGCCGGAAGACGGTCACGACATTCCTGATGTCGGCCGCCGACTGCGCCGGGTTGCCGCGCAGGACCACGATGTCCGCCTGCTTGCCGGCGACGAGCGAGCCGATGCGGTTGTCGACACCGAGCACCTTCGCGCCATTGAGGGTCATGACCTGCACGGCCTCGGCGGCGGAAAGCCCGGCCTCGACGAGGAGCTCGAAGTTGCGCTGGTCTCCATAGCCGGCGATCACGTGGAGGCAGCAGGGGTCGGAGCCCGCGGCGAGGAGCCCGCCGGCGCGCATGAAGGCGACCTCGAAGGCCATCGTCTTGCGCAGGACTTCGCGCGCGTTGGCGTCCTTCGCGTTCGGCGCGTTGTCGTACCACCGCGCGACGGCGGCGGACGCCTCCGGCATGAGGGCGTCGAGCACGCGCTGGTCCTTCTGCACGCGCGACGGGGTGCTCGTTTCGTAGACGGCGAGCGTGGACGTGAGGGAGACCTTCTTGCTCACCATCTCGCTGATGGTACGCTGCACGTTCGGGTTGGACACGTCGGCCGAGGCAAAGATCGCGGAGTCGCCCACGGTCGGGCAGGCATCGGGCTGCTTGTTGGCGTAGAACTCGCTGTTGGCGAACAGGCCGTGCTCGAGGTTGTCGATGCCTAACGCCACCGCCTCGCGGTAGCCGACGGAGCAGAGGTGCGCGGTGACCTTCACGCCGTGCTTGTGGGCCTCGTCGATCGCGGCGCCGAGGGCAGCCCGGGAGATCTGGGTGTAGGCCTTGAACCAGGACACGCCCTCTTCCGACCAGTACTTCACCATGCGGCGCGCGTCGTCGGGACTTTCGACGGGATGCATCGCGCCGGGGCCGGGCCCACCGCCCTGCAGGTACGGGCCGGTCACGAACATCTCGGGGCCGACGATCTGGCCCCGGTTGATCGCGCCCCGGATGTTGAGCTCCTGGTACGAATCCGTGCTCCCCGCCGTGCGGACCGTGGTGATGCCGCTGCCGAGGAAGAGCTTGGGGTAGCTCTGCAGCATCATCTTCATGGAACCACCGGCTGCGGAGCTGTAGTACATGTGGTCGTGCAGGCCGATGATCCCGGGGATCACGGTGTGGCCCGCGAGGTCCATGACCTGGGCGCCCGGCGGAATGGTCACCCGCCCCGCGGCCCCGATGGCCCTGATCTTGTCACCCTCGATCACCACGACCTGGTTCTCCCGAGGCGCCGCACCCGTGCCGTCGATCACGCGCACGTTGGTGAGGGCGACGACGGGAGCGTCGACGGAGACGAAGTTCCGGACCTGGGGGGAGAGCTGGCGGGGCTGGGCGGAGAGCGAGGGGGTCGTGCCCGCGAGGGCGACGGCTATCAGGAGGAATGCGCGCATCATTCTGTCGTTGGTGAATCGTGAATGGTGAATCGAGAGTGGTGAACTGGCGGGAGTCGGGATCAGGCGTGGTTCCGTTGTGTACATCTCGAGCTGCAACGCGGGCTTTGAGTGCATCGCTTCCACGATTCACCATTCACCATTGCCCATCGCCCATCACCCATCCCATTCACCGCACTTCAAACATCCCCATCATTCCCGTCCCCAGGTGCTCCGCCACGTGGCAATGCATCATCCAGTGGCCGGGGTTGGTGAGTTCGAGGAGGATGTCCATGGTCTCGCCGGCCGGGAGGACGGCGGTGTCCTTCCACACCATGTTGCCATTCCGGGCGCCATTGCGCGAGACGACGAGGAAGCGCTGACCATGAAAATGGATCGGGTGGGCCATGGCATGGGTGACCGACGGGTCGTTCACGAGGCGGATCTTCGCCACTTGGCCGACCCGGAAGCGCCAGGCAATGTCCATGTTCTCCTTGCCCTGCTCGTCGCGAAGGATCCACGTCACCTCGCGCCCTGTGAGGGGGAGGTTCATCATCGGCATGGCATCGTTCCAGTCCACCGGAACGGCGATGCCAGTGAGCATCGCCACCGTGGAGGGGCTCACGCCGTTCAGGCGCATGCCGAGCGTGAGCACATGGTCGGGCTCGCGTCCGGCGAAGGTGCGATATCGCGCGACCTCGGCGCTGACCTCGGGATGGGCGCGCAACCGGGCAAAGGACGCCGCGAGGTCAGGGGTCGCGGCCTCGGGGGTGACCTCGATCGTACCTAACGTATCGTCGACGGGTGTCGCCGTGCCCCGCATATGGTCGAGCCACCGGACGCTGTTGAGCAGCGCGTGCCGGCCCGGCCGGTCGAAGCGCGCCTCCAGGATGTAGCGCTCCGCCGGGGCCATGACCACCGACTCGACCCACGCCTCGCGCTCGAAATTGCTGAGGTCGGACCCGATGATCTTGAGCCGTGCGCCCGGGATGCGAAGGTTGAACAGGCGGGCGTTGGCGACATTGGTGAGGTAGAAGCGCACCACTTCCCCGCGGCGGACCGTGAGGCGATACGCAGGTTCGCCGTTCACGAGGAGCACGTTGCCGAACCGCCCCATCAGCGCGTGGGTCACCGTGTCGGCACCATAGGGCATCGGCCCCCCGCCATCGCGCAGCAGGAAGTCGTCGAGGGCGAGCACTTCCTCGCGGTGGACGGGTACGCGGTCCTTTGCGCGGCGCGCCACGAGGATATTCCCGTAGAGCCCCAGGTCCTGCTGGATGTCCTCGCGCACGTGCGGGTGGTACCAGTAAATCCCGGCGTCGGGGAAGCGGAGGCGATAGGTGAACGAATCCCCCGGTGCGACCGGGGCCTGCGTCATGTGCGGTACGCCGTCGCTCGCGTTCTCGAGCCGGAGGCCGTGCCAGTGCACTGTCGTGGGCAGGTCGAGGGCATTGCGGAAGCGCACGGTGACCTCGGCGCCCTGTCGCACGCGGATGAGGGGGCCCGGGTACTGGCCGTTGTACCCGTACATGATGAACGTGCGGCCGGCGATGGTGCGCCTGACGAGTGACGCGACGAGGGTGAGCGTGTCACCGCTGCGCACGTCGCGCACCTCGCGCGGACGGGCGTCGGTGATGGGGCGTCCGGCCGTGTCGGGGAGCCACGGGGGCGTGCTGGGGGGCGCGTGTCCCATCGCCGAGGGCGCGATGCGCGGATCGCTGGGAGGCATCGGCCACCCGACGTCATGCCCGGCGTGTGCATTGCCCCCCACGCCCCCCGTCATCGGCATCATGGCATCGCGGTGGGCCAGCATGAGGGCCCCTGGACTCGTCGCGCGTGCCACCAGGCGACCCGAGCGCGTGCGCACCGCGGCCGACGACTCGGCGGAGACCAGCACGCGGAAGTACTCGAACGGAAGTTCTCCGAGCGCGGTCGTGCCATTCGCGACCGGCCCAAGCTTGATCTCGCGGGCGTGCGTGAGGTCGTACCCCCACGCCACGAACACCCGGTATCGGCCTAACGACGCGGGCGCCGGCAGGCCGGTGAAGCGCGAGACGAGGAAGTGGCGGAGCTGGCCGTCGGGGCGCACGGCGACGCCGAACGGGCTCGGGACCGACCGCAGCTCGAGCATGCCGCGGACGCCATCGATATCAGGCGTCGCCACCAGCTCGGCGCAGAAGGGCGTGGCAAAGGGGGGCGTGTCCATCGCGCAGCGCGGCTGCCTCCAACCGGGCGGCGGACCCTGCGCGCCGCCCACACTCCCCGGAAGGAGGAGCGCGGCGTATGCCCAAAGGCGCACCAGGCGAACAAGTCGCGCGCGAAATGCCATGCGAAGGAATGTCGCCCGGGTACCAGCAGAGGAGGAGACGCATCCGGGCTTTACAGGAACCACCTCCCTACCCGAGTTTGCAAGTTACCACATGTTGACCTCCATACTTCGCCCACCGTCCGGCAACAACCGCCCGCACATGCGACGCCTCTGTGCCTGGGTGCTGCTCGTCATCGCCATCGCGGCGTGCAGCGGGACCCCCGACCTCGAGGCGCCGCCGCCGCTGGTGCTCGACGACCCGACGGATTCCCTCGCGCCGATTGACCCGTCGATCATCGAGTCGGAAGTTCGCTACGACCTCGAACCAGCGGTCGCGTCCCTCGAGAAGGCCGTGCCGAGGGCGTTCGGCGACATCGAGAAGAAGCAGGTCGTGGAGACCAACAAGCGCCTGCATGTGGCCTTCGCTGCGGCGCGGACCCCCTTCGTCGTCCAGGTTACTGGACAACGGGTCTCCGTCTCCACCACGATCGAATACGAAGGGCGCGGCTGGTACAAGCCGCCGATCGGCCCGGAGCTGAGTTCCGCGTGCGGCACGGGAGCGAACGTCGAACGACCGCGCGCGCGCGTCAGCATCGTGAGCCAGCTCTCGCTCACCCCGGAATGGTCGCTGGCGGCGCGCACGCGGATCGCATCGATCGAGCCCGCGAGCACCGAAGAGCGCGACAAGTGCCGCGTCACGATCTTCCGCTTCGACGTGACCGAGAAGGTGATGGGCGCGACTCGCAGCGTCCTTGAAAAGGAGCTGGCGAACCTCGACAAGAACATCGCCAAGGTGCAGACGCGCGCGCGCTTCGAGCGCTGGTGGCGCGACATGTCACGGGCGATTCGGCTCACCGACAGCGTCTGGTTCACCATCAACCCGATTGACGTCAAGCTGACCAGCATCCGCACCGAGGAGCGCACCATGGTGGCCGGGCTGCGCCTCACGGCGCGGCCACGCATCGAGACGGGCAACCGGCCGAATGACTTCGACCTGTTCACCCCGCTCCCGCGCCTCCTGCGGGCTGATTCGGGAGGAGGTCAGCTCCGCGTCACGCTCGATGGGGAGATCGACTACGGCGTCGCCACCGGGATGCTGCGCCGCGCGCTCGTCGGAAAGGAGATCCCGATCGCGAACAGGAAGCTCACGATCCAATCGGTCGACCTGCTCGGCATCGGGGGTGGGAGGATCGCGCTGGGCGTGCGCTTCACGGGGGGGGTCGTTGGGCACATGTACCTCACAGGCACGCCGAGCTACGACGTGCAGTCCGACCAGCTCCTCATTCCTGATCTTGCCTACGATCTCAGGACGAGTGACGCCCTGGTGGCGGGACTCGCGTGGCTCAAGGACGACGCGATCCAGAACTTCCTGCGTGAGAAGGCACGCTTCCCCGTGAACAACCAGCTGGACCGGCTGCGCCTCCTCGCGGAGCGTGGGATGAACCGCGACCTGACGCAGGGGGTGCGACTCGTGGGCAAGCTGGAGAAGTCCGAGGCCGTCGCTGTGCGCGCCTCGCGCACGGCCCTGCGCGTGCGAGCCGTGGCGAGCGGCTCAGCGTATCTCGATATCGACAAGCCACTTACGCTGCGCCCGGCGCCCCAGAAGAAGCCCTGACCCGTGGGGTCAGACTCGAGGTGGGGTCAGACTCGACTTGTCGAACGCCGTGTCTCCCCCGACGCGAGTCTGACCCCACTTCGTTTTTGGCGGGTTTTTCGACTGGGGTTTGCCCCAGTGTCCAGAACGTCCCCTGCCGTCGAGGTTGTCGTCGAGGGCACTGGTAGTTGCCCTAGTGTCCAACCCGAATGACAGGCCCGACGTTGGCTCTGCGGACGGGAAAGTGGCGGCTGAGGGGTGGGGTGAGTGAGGGGCATGGGTCGGCGCGTGGCGGTGGCGGGCAGGGTTGATGGGCCGGAGGCTGGCCAGCTTCCGGGCGCGTCGTTCCCCCTCGGCCGGGGGCCTGCGGAATGGGTGGCGGGGCTGGGTAAAGGAGCGAAATGAGAACCGGCGCGCGCACGGAGGGTGATGATGCCAGTCCCGCTCCATCCGAAGGCCGTGGTCGTGGCCATGTTGGCCCCCGCATCCAGGCGCGATGCAGCCGGAAAACCATTGAGGCCCGCGATGTCGGGCATCGCGAGGTCGTAAGCGCTCGCACTGCCCACGGACCCGAGGTAGGCTCCCGTCGCGGAAATGCTGACCGTGTTGCTGCCCGAGAGGGACAGGATCGACAAGCCAACCGCCTGTCGGTATTCGGTGGGGAGTGTGCCCTGGAAGCGGAAGCGCGGATACGCACTCGCGGCCAGCGGCACCACCGTCGCTGCCGTGATGTTCGGACCAAAGTCGACGATCTGGTTGGAGACTGCCGCGACGTACTTGAACACGAGGCGCGCGTCGCTCGACGCCGCGTTCGTCGGCTGCGCAGAGGCGATCAATCCGTGCACGTCGCCCGCGATCATCTGGTTGGCAGGAAGCCCCACCTAGGAGCAAACGGCATTCGATCCACCGGTGAAGTTCGTGGCGAACGTGAGGCTCTCCCCGTTCGCGGTGGTCAGGTCAGTGAACATGGCGAACTCTTCTCCGAGGGCACCGGTGAAAGTGACTCTTGCTGACGCAGGGGCAAACGCGTTCGCCCCTGCGAAGTCGATCACGCTCGGAAGCGATCCGCCGTCCGGGATGTTCAGGTTGCGCATGAGGACGACCTTGTCGGGAGACTCCCGGAGTTCGGAGCGCGTGCCCGCGAAGTCGACCGTGCCATTCGGTACACCGCGGAACGTCACCGTCGGGTTCCCCGTGCCGAAGTACGATTCCGACGCACCGCCGAGCGAGAGTGCGGCGTACTGTGGCTGGGTCACGCCGGCCACGGTGGCCCTGATCGTCTTCGTGCCCTGTGTGTCGCGGCAGTTGTCGGCGCCAATGGTGGTGAGCTCGGCGCTCGTCCCGTGGACGACTTCCGTGGAATACGACGTCGCCAGGCCAGCGCGCGCGAACGACCTGCGCGCGTGGTTCCGCTGTTGCGCACGGCGCTCGAACAGCGCACGGCCCCGCGTGACCCGCGAGTGCGAGGACAGGTCGCTCGCGTCCGCGGCGATGCGTAGCGTGGTGGACGCCGTGATATAGGCCACGCCACCGCGACCCGCCGTCAGGTTGAAGGCGAACCTGGTCACCGTGCCCACGGTCGACGGCGTGACCCGCTGCCAGTTGTTGGTGCCGTCCTGATACGCGAAGAACACCGGCGTCGCGCCCGCGCTGCAGAACTGCCACTCCGCGTTGCCACCGCTGCCTGGCGTCGTGACCGTGACCGGGAAGAAGAGGACGCGATCGATCATTCCCGCGGCGGTCGCCCGCAGCGCGAGGTTGTAGGTGCCGACCGGCGTGTTGGCGGCGACGTTGATCGTGAACGTCGACGCCGTGCCCGTCGTGGTACCAGGCGCAAACGTCCCCGCAATCCCAGGCGGCTGGTTTTCGAACAGCAGGCTCACGGCGCCAGCGAAGTGGTTACGACCGACGGTGATCGTCGCGGTGCCGGCGTTCCCCTGCTGGATCGTGAGCGCCGTCGGGGCGATCGACACGTTGTAGGCTGGTACGGCAACGTTCACCATGAACTGCGTCGTTCGGTCGGCGAGACCGGTGGCGGCTCCACGCACCGTCACGGCATAGCTCCCCGGGGCGACGGCCGCGTCGACGCTGACGGTCATCGTCGACGCGTTGGTCGTGGACGACGCCGGAAGGAACGACGCGGTGATGCCCGCCGGTGGACCGTCGAGCGACAGCGTGACGGCACCGCTCACGTTCGTGCGATCAAGGTTGACGGTGGCCGTGCCGTTCGCGCCCGGCGCGAGCGAGAGCGTCGAGGGCAGCACCGCGAGCGAATAGCTCCCGGCCCCCGCGACCGTGAGTGTATAGGTCGTCGTGGCGTCGCCGATGCCGGCGGCCGTACCGCGCACGGTGGCCATATAGGTGCCCGCTGCCACGGTGTTGGCGACGTTGACCGCAACGGAACCCCCCGTCGTCGCACCGTTGAGCTGCGTGGCGTGACCGTCGTCGTGACCCCGGCCGGAAGTGCGGTGATCGCGAGTCCGACCGCGCCGCTGAATCCTCCGCCCCGCGTGAGCGTGATGTCGACGGTGCTGGCGCCTCCCTGCTGGACCGTGAGTGCCCCCGGATTGACGGTCACGCCGATGGTGCCGGTGTTCCCGGTCGGTCCCTCCTTTCCTCCTTCACTGCCACCGCAAGCTGCAACGACAGCGAGTGCCATCACCCCTGCCGCTGAAATGGCTCGATTCCTGATGCGCGACCACATGCTGATTCTCCCCTGTCATCGATGTATGTGCAGCGTCGAGGGCCGGGGCGCGCGGTTGCGCAACGACGACGTCTCGTGTCGACGTACGAAGCGGCGCGACGGGTCTTGCGAAAAGGTCATCCGACCCAGCACGGCGCGGAGCGCGTCGCTGCCGGGTGCCGCGCGGTCCGTCCCCGCCTGCGAGCCCGGGCGGTGCCCCCGGACGCATACAACGCATCGCCCTTCAGGCTTCCGGAGCCGTGATGCGTGTCCTCGTCAGGCAGGTACTGCAGCTGATCGTTATTTCCCTCGCCGCCTTCGCGCCCCCGCCACTCCGGGCGCAGGATGCCGTCGACCGGGCGCTCACGCTCCAGCGCGCGCCGTCCAGCGTACGCATCGACGGTGACGTGTCCGGCAGCGAGTGGGCGGACATCCCTCCCCTCGTGCTCACGATGTATCGACCGACCGCGGGCCTGCCGCCGACCGACAGCAGTCATGTACGGGTCGCGTACACGGCGGACGGCATCGTGGCATCGGGGCGCTTCTGGACCCCCACCGCCGCCGACGTGCGCGGCAACTCGCTCTACCGCGATCGCACCGGCAGTGACGACGAGTTCCGCCTCATGCTCGACACCTTCGACGATCGTGACAACGCCGTCCACTTCATCGCCACGCCCCTCGGCAATCGCATCGACTTCGCCACGGCCGGTGACGGGCAGGCGATGAACTTCGACTGGAACGCGCAATGGGAGGCGCAGGCGCGCCGCCTGCCTGACGGCTGGTCCGTGGAGATGTACATCCCGTTCGCGAGCCTTCGTTTCCGGTCGGACAGCGGGCGCGTTCGGATGCGACTGCTCGTCGCGCGGTGGTCCGTGGCGCGCCAGGAACTCGTGACCTTCCCCGCGGTGTCGCCGACCTTCGCCAACGCGCCGATGCGTTCCTCACTCGCGCAGCCGGTCGAATTGCCGGGCGTCGTGGCGCGCAAGCCACTGCTCATCTCGCCGTACGCCCTCACGGGCTCGCGGAGCCTTGCGCAGCTCAACACCAGTGGCGCCGCCTGGCGCATGGACCGCGCCGACCGCGCGGAGATCGGCGGAGACCTCAAGTACGGACTCGCCAGTGACATGACGCTCGACGCGACGATCAACACCGATTTCGCCGAGGTCGAGGCCGACGACCAGCAGGTGAACCTGTCGCGGTTCAGCCTCTTCTTCCCCGAGAAGCGGCAGTTCTTCCAGGAGCGCTTCGGAACGTTTGCCTACAACATGGGACTCGGCGACAACGCCCGCGTGTTTCACAGCCGACGCATCGGGCTCGACAACGCGGGGAACCCGCTGCGGATCTACGGCGGCGCGCGCCTCGTGGGTCGCACGGGGCCATGGGACATCGGCGCGCTTGCCATGCAGGCCGAGCACGCGTCGGGGACGGGAAGCGAACACTTCGGGGTCTATCGCGTGCGCCGCACGCTGGGCGATCCGCAGTCGTTTCTCGGCGCGATCACCACCGTGCGTACCGGCCACGGCGCGATGAACGCCGTGTACGGCGTCGACGCGCAGGTGCGCACGCTGCGCAACGATTTCCTCACCCTGCAGTGGGCGCAGTCGGCCGACGACGCAATCGTCGAGCGGGGTCGGAGCGGGGGCATGGCGCGCGTGGCGTACGAACGGCGGTCCGACGCGGGACTCGTGTATTCCGTGGTCGGCCGATGGATCGGCAAGGACCACCTGCCTGCGCTCGGCTTCGTGCCGCGGCGCGACTACGCCTCGGCGCAGGCCAACGTGCGCTACGGATGGTATCCGGGCGCGGGGCGCACGTTTCGCTACATCCAGCCCAGCCTCTTCGTGGTGGCGCACCGCCGCAATCGCGACCACGTCATGGAGTCAGCGTTCGCCAACGGGTTCCTGAACTTCGAGACCAAGACCGGCATCGGCGGGTTTGTGCGCTACGGCCTTGCGCGCGAGATCCTGCCCGCGCCGTTGCCACTTGGCCAGGGCATCACGGTCCCCGCGGGGCGCTACGACACGGAGAGCCTGCTCGCCAACGTCGGCCTCGCGCCGCGCTGGCCCCTGCGCGCGTCCATCGGGGCGGAGGTCGCGGGGCTGTACGACGGTCGCTCCACCAGCGTCTCGCTGTCACCCACGTGGAACGTGTCGTCGCACGCCGAACTGGGGGCGGACCTCACGCGGCAACGCGTGCGATTCGCCAGTCGCAACCAGGTGCTCCATGCCGACCTCGCGCGTGTTCGCGTGCGACTGGCCGCGAACACGAAGGCGAGCCTCAACACCTACCTGCAGTACAATCGGGTGAGTGAGCAGTTCGCGGGCAACATCCGCTTTCGCTACAACTTCCGGGAAGGGCGCGACCTCTACGTCACCTTCAACGACCGGCTGAACTCCGACCGTGATCGGTTCACCGTCGAGGGCGCCCCGGAACTGCCGTTGCACGCCGAGCGCTCGGTCGCGGTGAAGTTCTCGACCGTCTTCATTCGGTAGCCTCTCCCCGGTGCGCCCACGCGTGCGGGCTTACATCCAGCCGAGTTGCTTCAGGCTGAATCCATCGTTCCAGATCTTCGTCATGTGGCGGATGCGGTCTCCGTCGAACGTCATGGCGTAGACGTAGTCGGCTTCGACCTTCTTGCCCGTTGGCGGCACCGGCCCGCCTTCGCCGGTGTGGGTGCCCCGAAACACCGCGAAGGCAGCCACGCAGTTGCGGCTTTCATCGACCGCAAAGCACCGCACCTCGTAGCTGCCGTCTGGCACGGGCGTGAACAGGCCCTTCATCCAGTCCGTGTATCCTTCGAGCGTGCTCACGCCAGCCAGTGCGCCGGCCTGGGCGGTGAAGGTGGCGCCCTCGTGGCAGTACTGCGTGCACGCCTCCCATCCCTTCCCTCGCTCGCAGGCGTCGAAGAACTGCTCGGCCGTCTCCTTGATCGTCGTCATCGTGTGCTCCTGGTGTTGTCTGTGTTGCCGTCGCTCCGGCGAAGCATGCCCCGGCAGGCCGTAAGCCGGGGCCGGAGCCCCGTGTCGTTCTCGTCGGTTGTGTCAGCCCGCGACTTCAACCGACACGTCAGGGCAGGCCGCAGCGACGGTGCCATATAGCGGGCAGCGTCGCGTGAACTTCTGCACCAGCGCCTCGGCCGCTTCTCTCGGCGTGTCGGCGACGCGGATGGTGATCTTTACCTGGTTGAACACCGTGAGGTCGGGCCGCACGGGATTATCGCGATCGACCTTGCCATAAATGGTGAGCTTCACGTCGCCGATGGCGACGCCATCCTCCTTTGCGATGACCTGCACAAGCTCCACGCCACACGCCGCGACGCCCGCGAGGAAGCTCTCCGCCGGCGTGAGCGCCTCCCCCGGGCACTGGTTCTGCACGGGACCATCGATGACAAAATGGTGCTGCCGTGCGTTGAGGAGTACACGGCCGAAGGTGTTGGTCGTGGTGGCGTGAACGGTGTGTTCGCGGACGTTGTTACTCATGGGGGCTCGTTAGGTGGCGCCTTTTCGCCTGGCGTCTGTCAGGTGATATCTGCCATCTTCGCGGCGGAGATGGCAAATGCCAGATCGCCGTTGGACCATTTCTTGGCATGGATGTTACGGCGCACGACACTGGGCACGCTGCCTTCGCAGGTGCGACGGGTGCATGCGTCCATCCCGTCCATCCCGTCCATCCCGTCTATTGCGTTGCGGCGCGTCCGATGGCGTCCCAGATCAACGGATACGTGGCATTCGTCTGGCCGCGGTACTGCGGACGGAAACCGTAGAGCACGACCTTGCCCTTCCCCACGGTGGCCTCGACCATCGCGGCCTTGCCGTTGAGCCTCTGCCCACCGAGCAACCAGCCCGACAGCAATGGGTTCCCGCTGGCCGGATAGCTGAGGATCGCCGTCGCGCGCGAGGGATCGGTGATTTCGAACGCCGGCGAGTCCTCGAACCAGACGCCGAGCACTGGCGCGGTGACGCCACGCGTGGCGGGATGGTTCTGGTTCATCTCGGCGGCGAGGATCGAGCCCGGGGCGTAGAAGTCGGTGTTCTTCACGCCCTCGAGGACGTTCTTCACGGGGAGCTTCATCGCCTCGATCGCGAACAGGCTCGCGTCGTTGAAGGTGAGGAGCGTACCGCCCTGCTCCACGAAGTCCACGAGGGCCTTCGTGCCGGCCTCGCCCAGGCCCCCGCGCACCGAGTCCGGGTATGCGTTAGGCAGGCCGCGGGTGATCGCCCCCGCCGACTGGTCGGGGATGATGATCGCGTCGAACTTCGCGTTGAGGTTGCCGGCCTTGATGTCGCGGTCCACGAGGCTCGTGAACGGGATGCGATTCACGTCGAAGATCCAGCGCGTCCACCCCTCGTCCATCGAGGCGGTATAGCTCTTGTAGATCGCGATGCGACGTGTTCGGGCGTCGCTGAGCCCCGCCACCGAATATTTCGGCTCGGGAATCGCGGCGATCGGGCCTCCCGTCGCGGGGGCCGTACCCATCACGGCGGCCACGTCGACGCCGAAGAGCAATGGCAACGTGTGCGCCGTCACGTCGTACGGGCGCTTGGGCGGACCGCCCGGGTACTCCTTGAGGTCGGGATACGCCTGCCGCTCGAGCAGCGCCTTGGCATAGCTGCCGAAGTTCTGCTTCACCAGCACGACATGGCTCCCCGCGGGGTACGCCCGGCCGTCGACGCTGACTGGCGCCGTCGTCTCCCGGATCTCGACCTGGCCATGTTGCAGCGTCCAGAGCAGCCGATCGCGGGCCTGCGTGTCTCGTTGGTCCTTCGCGATCACGAACGCGGCCGGCACACCGGGCGCGTTGGACCACGGCGCGTTGTCGGCGAGGGCACGGTCGCCGAGCGTGGCATAGCTCTCGAGCCACATGCGCCGGTCCCGCGCCGCGGCGGCGAGCAGGGCCCACGTCGCGCTCGACTGGTAGTCGACGATGTTGCCGATGCCCCAGTTCCCGCCGCGCCACAGGGCCGGGAAGTTCCAGCTCACCACCTTGGCATCGTAGCCGCGCCCCGTGCCTAACGCCTGGAACGGGATGTTGATCGACGTGGCGAGGCGGGCGCTGGCGGTCTCGGTCAGGATGCGCACGCCGCGATGGTTGAGCGAATATTGCCGCGCCGGCGACCACTGGTCGTACGACGCGTTCGTCGCGATCCCCGTCTTGCCCTCGGCGATCAGGCGCCACGCCATCTCCATGCCTAATGCATTCGTCCCGGCGGTCAGCACCGGGTCGATGTTGGGCTCCAGCGGGTCCATATACGGTGGGATGAAGATGCGCCCCGCATTCGGCCCCTGCTGGTGGATGTCGTTCACGATCTGCGGGTTCCATGGCGTGTAGAGCGAGTCCACCGTGTAGCGCGTCTCGGGCTGCGTGAAGGCGTACCAGTCGCGGTTGTTGTCGTGCCCCGTGTAGTAGTGGTACAGGTCCGGCGGCGACGAGCCCTCGGCGGGCGTGCCTAACGTCGACCGGTACCAGTTGCCCACGATGTCCACGCCGTCGGGGTTCTGCGACGGCACGAGCATGATGATCGTGTTCTGCAGGATCGAGCGCACTTCCGCCGAGGTGCCGCGGGCGAGCCGGTCGGCAATGACGAACGGCGTGAGGAAGCCACCGACCTCGGTGGAGTGGATGCTCGACGTGATGAGGATGACAGTCTTGCCCTGCTCGATCAGCCCCTCACGCTCCGCGGCCGTGCGCAGCGTGGGGTCCATGAGCTTGCGCTGGACCTGCCGGAGTCGCTCGAGGTTCTGAAGGTTCGAGGGATCGGAGATGAACGCTACCAGGAATGGGCGTCCCTGCACCGTCTTCCCGAGGGTCCGCACGCTCACGCGCGGTGACGCCTTGTCGAGCGCGGTGAAATAGTCGGTGACCTGCTTCCACGTCGGCAGGCGCTTGTCGGTTCCGGGTTCAAAGCCCAGAACCGAGACCGGCGTAGGCACCGTGCCCTGGGGCTCGGCCGGCGAGGAGAGTGCGCCGAGGAACGCGGCGGCGAACAGAAGTCGTTGCATCGTGGGGTCGACGGGGAGGAAGCGAAGGTGCACCGCTGGCGGCAAAGCCGTCAATCACGGAAGCCCGGGAAACGACAGAGCCGGCCGGGGGCAGCGAAGCCCTCGACCGGCTCATGCGGGTTGACTCAGGGAACGACGACCGTTGAGCCCCGGGTCGCGATCCGCAGCTGGTCACCCACCTGCGGGCGAGGCGCCGTGATCCCCGTGCCGGTCCAGCCCAGCCCCGACACGCGCACGTCGTTCGTGCCTGCCGTCAACCGAGACGCAGCAGGGAACCCGGTCACCGCTGCCAACGGAGGCATCGTGAGGTCGAAACCGGAGAAGACGCCACTGTTGGTGAGGTACTGCTTCGTCGCCAGCAGGCGGTACGAGTTCCCGGTCAGCGTCGGCAGGTTGACGAACAGCTCCACCGCATTGTTGATGCCCACCGGCAACGTGGTCGCCGTCACCCGGTAGCGCGGATCGCCGAGCACGCCGACCGGCGTCACGGCCACGAGGTCCATTTCCGGGCCCATCGTCATGTTGGTGTTGGCGACCGGGCCGACGTACTGCAGCAGGGAGCGGAAGTCGGTGCCCGGTCCCGGCGAGGCAATCGCGAGGAGGGCGTGCAGGTCCGTGCCCACGAACCTCGACGCCGGCACGCCCGACCAGATGCGCGCGCTCGCCGTACTCGGCGCGGCATCGATGCCGAACAGGCCAGCCTCCCCGTTCGCCGTGAGGAAGATGGAGTTGAGCGTCATCGTCTGCCCGAGCGTGTTGGCGATGTTCGCCTGGGCGACCGCGGGGACGAAGGCGTTGGGGCCGTCGAAGTCGGCCGTGGTGCCCAGCGTGGCGCCATTCGCCACGTTGAGGTTGCGCAGCACGATGCCCTTCTCGAAGCCCTGGTTCGAGTAGCGCGTGCCCACGAGGTCGACGGTGCGCACCGGCACGCCGGTGAAGGTGAGCGGCGACGTGGTGACCCCGCCGATGAAGGACTGGTTCACCCCACCTAACGAGATGGTGCCGAGCTGCCCCGCGCCCACTCCCGCCACGTTCACCAGGTTGGTCCTGGTGTCGGTGACGGTGGTGCAGAGGTCCTGCCCGAGGGTGTTCATCTCGGACTTCGCGAGGTAGTACACGAACGTGTCGTACACGTCGGCCGTACCGAGGAAGGCCAGCTGGCGTGCGAGGGCCGGCGTGCGCGGCGCGACGCGCAGCGCGTTATTCTGCTGCTGCACCGTCGCCGCCTGCAGCAGGCGATTGCGCCGCGTGGCAAAGCCGGCCGCGACGCGCGGCGTCGTCACCGTGCGCTTCGTGATGAAGGCCACGCCACCACGATCGGAGACGAGCTCGAAGAAGTACTTCGTCACCGTGCCCGCCGTGAGCGGCGCGACCGGCGTCCATGTGCCCGTGCTGTCCTGGTAGGCGAAGAACACCGGCAGGCGCGCCGGATCGCAGAAGGTGAACTGCAGGCTTCCGGTTCCACCGGCCGTGACGTTCACCGCGACCGTCCTCGTCGCGTTGGTGATGCCCGTTCCGCTCGCCGTCACCGTGAGTACGTGGCGTCCGGCTGGCACCGCGACCGATGCGGTGACCGTCAGCACGCTCGTCGTGGCCGACACCGGGTTCGGGGCGATGGAGACCGTCATGCCCGCCGGCGCTCCAGTGACGGCCAGCGTGACATCGCCCGCGTAGTTATTGCGCGTGATGGTGAGGGTGCTCGTGGATTGTGCACCCTGGAAGACGAAGAGCGACTCCGGTGCCGACACGAGGGATACCGACTGTGGGGCAGCGGTGACCGTGAGCGTGATCGGGATCGTGCGGTCGGTGAGCCCTGTCGCGGTGCCGCGTGCCGACAGGGTGTAGACGGCCGGTGTGACGCTCGTGGCGACGTTGAGCGTCAGTTGTGACGCGTTGGTGGAGGTGCTCGCCGGGTTGAACGTCCCGGTGATGCCCGCGGGCGGATTCACGAGCGCCAGTGCGACGGCGCCGGTGAAGTTCGCGCGAGCCAGCGCGATTGCGCTCGTCCCGGACTGACCCGCTTCCACGGTGAGGGCGGCGGGCGTCGCGGTCATCGTGTAGCCCGGCGTCGGCAGCGCGACGGTGACCGTCAGCGTTGCGGTACGTGCGGCGACGCCAGCGCCCGTGGCGCGCACGGTAGTGACGTATGCCCCCGGCGCGACGTTGGCGGCCACGGAGACCGTGAGAACGCTGGCGCTCCCTGTCGTGGCGCCAGGAACGAAGCCGCCTGAGATGCCTGGAACCGCCGACTCGAACGCGAAGGAGATGCCTTGGGTGTAGTTGGTGCGCGCGACCGTGACGTCTGACGTGGCCGACGCCCCAGGCGTGATGGTCAACGCGGTGGGAGCGAGCGCCAAGGTGAAGGCTGGCTCCGCGCCGATGGTCACCGTCATGGGCGTCGTGCGGTCGGTCATGCCAGGCGACTGCGCGCGAATGAGCGCATTGTATGTGCCCAGGGTGACCGTCGGTGCAACCGCGATCTGGAGGATGGAGCTGTTCCCCGTGACCTGCGTCGGCGTGAAGGTGCCGGTGACGCCCGGCGGGGCGTCCTCGAAGGTCAGGGTCACCGGCGCCGTGAAGTTTGTGCGCACGAGGGTGACGACCCCGCCACCGCTGCCACTCTGGTTGATGGTCTGCGACGTCGGCGCGACCGAGAGCGTGAAGCTCGGCGGCAGCGTGACAGTGAGCGAGACCGCAGCGGTCTTGGCAACACCAGCCTTCGACGTCGCCGTCACGGTCAGTGTGTAGACACCAGCGGGAACCGCCGCGCCCACCTGCAGCGCCATCGTCGCGCTCGCAGAACCGAGCGATGCGGCGGGGAATGGTCCGGGCGGGAAGGTGACGGTGACCCCATTGGGGGCGCCGGTGGCCGAGAACGTGAACTCGCTCGCCGGTCCCGACGTGATCGTGGCGACGGCGTTCACCAGCACAGTTTCACCCTGCCTGGCGGTCGCCACACCCGGGTTCATCGTCAGCGAGAACTCGGTGGGCTGTGGGGCGGAGCCATCCTCGCCGCACGCTGCGATGACCGACAGCATGGCGACGAACACGTACGACAGCGATGGACGACGATACCAACGCATGCGGGTGACTCCTGTGTGATGTGTGCTCGCGAACGGCGGGAGCCTGGGACGGCGACGCAAGGGGGCCGCGGTGATCCAAACTACACCCGCGCCGAACGCGGGCGCGCCAGAGCCCGCCTCATGACCCGACAGACCCGCCCGACCACTCTTTATCCCGACGTAGGGCTCAGTTCGATTGCGCTGTCCCGCTACCTGACGACTGCGCCCGTCATCGACATGGAGCGACGATGAGCTGGACAACGCACGACCTGCGCCTGGCCATGCGCGGGTTTCGCCACGCCCCGGCGTTCACCGCCACCGCGCTGCTCATCCTCGGCCTCGGGATCGGGATGGCGGTAGCGATGTTCACGGTCTTCGATCGCGTGATCCTGCGACGGTTGCCGGTCGCCAACCAGGAGCGACTCGTCGTGCTATGGACGCATCGCGGGGATCCGAAGCTCGAGGTCTCGGGAAGCTTCAAGCACCTCGCGAATGTCCGCGCAGAGAGTCGCACGCTCTCAGGCCTGGCCGCTGTGTCGCATTGGGGCGCTGCCCCGACGCCGTTCATCGACGGTGACGCGTCGATCACGCTCAATCGAGCCCTCGTCACCGGCAATTACTTCGGCGTGCTCGGCGCGGTACCGGCGATGGGCCGGCTCCTGCGTCAGGAGGACGAGGTCGAGGGCGCGAGCCTGAACATGGTCGTGAGCCATGGCGCCTGGCAGCGGCAATTCGGAGGGGACGCGTCTATCGTTGGTCGGCAGCTTCGCGACGCGTGGAGCCCGACGAAGTACACGATCGTCGGCGTGGCACCGGCGGGGCTCGACTACCCGGTGGGCGTGGAAGCCTGGACGCCTCCATGGAATGGTGGACTCGGCGCGTACGTCGTTGGCCGACTCGCCAGCGGCGCGAGCGCCGAGGCCGCACGCGACGAGTACTTCGGGATCGAGCAGCGCCTCCTGCCCGACTGGCGCCTCGCCGGAGCGACGGTGACGAGCTTGAGCGAGGGTGTGCTCGGCGATGTGCGACCGGTGCTCATCGTACTTGGTGGCGCTGTCGCCCTGCTCCTCGTGCTCGCGTGCGTCAACGTGGGCAACCTGCTGTTGCTGCGAGGCGCCGCTCGCGGGCACGAGCTGCTGATCCGCCGATCGCTCGGCGCCACGCGAGGCTCGGTCGTGCGGCTGCTGCTGGTCGAGAGCGTGGCGTTAGGCGTGGCCGGGGGCGCGCTCGGCCTCGTGGTGGCGCAGGGGTTGACGCAGCTGCTCGTGGTCCTGGCGCCGC